>DGEC01000061.1 GCA_002385745.1 Firmicutes bacterium UBA3936 | reverse complement strand
GCCGGGAGTGGACGAGCAGCAGGCACAGTCTGTACTGGAAAGAATTGAAAAGCAGTTTAGTGCGTTCCATGATATTGAACTGAAAAAGAAGGCTTTGCCCATATTGCCGGACGAATAAAAGGGACACAACTTTTGGGAAATAAAAAAGCAGCTGCCAAAGCGGCTGCTTTTATAGTTGCAGTCAGTCTGCAAAGAGCCAGGGCGGGGCCTCGCTTCCGAATTTGGCGCGGGCGTCAAGCAGGCGGCTGACCTGGCCGTCCAGCTCGGCGGCCAGGGCGGGAGGCAGTTTTATTCTGCTGAAGGCCTTTTTCATCCTGTCCATTTTCTCAAGATACCTGGCGATTCTGATTGTAAACTGTTCCGTGTATTCTTCCCGGGTATAATCTTTGCCAAGCTTGGCGTGGAAGAGCTCTTTTAAGTCTTCGTAGCGGGGAATGCGGCCGACAGGGGCGGTGACGGCTTTATACTCCCCGTGTACCCGGCCCTCTGCCCAGAGAATCCAGATGATTTTGTCCAGCTTGCCGTTGCAGTACTCGTTGCGGCTGTTTTTCAGGAAGTAGTTTACCGCAAATACGGAGGGGACTTCCCGCAGGCCTTCGGCAAATTTGAGGTGGTTGGCGAGGTAGTCGGCAAAGGGAACGGAGATAAAGTCCAGGTTGGCCATGGGATCATGCTGCCGGACTCCTTCTTTGCCGATGGTGGCCGCCGTTGTCTCCGATTCAATGGTGGCGCCCAGGAAGACGCCGTGCGCCCAGGAAAAGGATTCCACTATCGGAACGGTAGTGTCCGAATCCCGCCCACCGTAGACAATGGCTTTTACCGGGACTCCTTCCCGGTCTTCCAGCCTGCTGTCGGCATTTTTCAGTTCCTTAAGGCCGATGGTGTAGCGGGCGTTTTTATGGGCATAGAGTATTTCATTGCCCTTATCGTCTTTTTTGCCATTGTACCAGTGGCCTGAATAGTTTTCGCCTTCAGCGGGGACTTCCTGCCCCATCCCCAGCCAGTAGGGGATGCCGTCCTTGACCAGTACATTGGAGAAGATAACTTCTCCTGGGGTGGTCAGGGCTTCGTAAATCAGCGGGTCATCCTCGGGGTTGACGTCCTGGATAATGCCGAAAATGCCTCTTTCTACGTTCACTGCCCGCACTTCGCCGTTTTTTTTCCGCAGGTAGGCAATATCGTCCCCGACAATGGTCTGGCCGGGAAACATGGCCGTACTTGTCTTGCCGCAGGCGCTGGGAAATGCCCCGGCAAAATAGGTGGACCGGCCCGGTTTCCCGTGGACGCCCATTAAAAACATGTGCTCTGCCAGCCAGCCTTCTTTTTGCGCCTTGTGAATTGCCAGGCGGAAAGCCAGTTTTTTCAGGCCGACGCTGTTTCCGGCATACTGGTTGTTAACCGTGTAAACCCGGTTTTCTTCGAGGTCGATGTAGATCCTGCGCTTGTCTATATCTGCCGTTACCCCGTTTATTAAACGCCCTGCTGAATGAAGGAAGAAAAAGAAATCATCCGAACCGCCCAGGCGTTTGAATTCTTCATAGCCGGGACGGTATAAAATCTGGGCGCTGTGAGTAACGTAGAAGGAATCGGTAATCTGCATGGCCCGCAGTGTAAAGTCGGAATTAACGGGCCCCAGGGCATAAAAGCTGACTATCATTTCTTTGCCTTCCATAATCCCGTCAAGGAGCCCGAGTATTTCCGGCAGGCCTTCATCTTTTAAAATGTAGTTTATGTCAATACCCCAATCCACTTTTTGGGATAATAAATAGCGGGTATTTGCCTTGTCCCTGCCCTGGTCATTAATCCCGTCAAAGTGGACCGTATGTCCCGGCAGCTTTATAGGTTTTTCTTCACCGTTTTTGATGGACATTTGCCGGACATATTCCCTGTCCTGCGGGCTGTCGTCAATTACGGTAACTTTAGCCGGTTTGCAGAGACTTATGGCTTCTTCCACATAGCTTATAACTTTTTGATTGTTTAGTGCTTTCAATTTGTGTCTGCTGGCACTGTCCAAAACCACCATATATCCTCCTTAACAAATTCTGCTTCCTTGGAAGCAGATGCCATTATGATATAATAAAGAATGATTATCCTAGTATTATTCAAGGAAAACCGGGGAAATCCTCTTTAGCGGCCTGTTTTTTATCGCCCTGACGCAGTTTTTGCTCGCTGTAATAAATATTATCAGCACCGGCTGCCACAGGCAAGATTTATTTTATGGCAGCAGGCCTGCCCGAGAAAACCGGCAGGCAGGGAACCCGGGCGGCAGGAATAAATGGAGAAGTACGGTCTTAAGGAGGCATGAAAATGAAAACTTACCGTAAGGAGTTATGGTTTGAGACAAAAACAAGGCGGGCGCTGATAAATATTACGGATAAGGTGGAGGAGTGCCTGCGGGAAAGCGGGATAAAGGAAGGGCTTTTGCTCTGCAATGCCATGCATATAACTGCCAGTGTCTTTATTAATGACGATGAACCCGGCCTGCACCGGGACTTTGAGCGTTTCCTGGAAGAGCTGGCGCCGGAAAAACCATATGACCGGTATGACCATAACGTTTTTGAGGATAATGCCGACGCCCATTTGAAGCGGACCATTATGGGCCGGGAAGTTGTGGTGGCAGTCACGGACGGCAGGCTGGATTTCGGACCCTGGGAGCAGATTTTTTACGGGGAATTTGACGGCAAGCGGAGAAAAAGGGTGCTGGTAAAAATTATCGGGGAATAAAAATCCGGAGAGGTAAGAAATGAGAAATTGTATCTTTTGCAGGAAAACAGCAGGACTGCTGTGCGAAAATGAAGCGGCCAAAGCTTTTTATGATAATTTCCCGGTCAATGAGGGACACACTTTGGTGGTGCCCAAAAGGCATATTGCCACCATTTTCGAAGCGGAAGAGCAGGAACTTGCGGCCATGAATGCCCTGCTCTTCCGGGTTAAGGAAATTCTTGACGACAAATTCCGGCCGGACGGATACAATATCGGGATTAATGTGGGGGAAGCCGCGGGGCAGAGCATTTTCCACCTGCATATTCATGTTATACCACGCTACCGGGGAGACGTGAAAGATCCCAGGGGAGGGGTGCGGAGGGTTAAAAAGAGTGTGGCCGGCTACCCCCTGGAAGAAGAGGAGGAAAAGATCTATAACAAGCTGGTCAGGGACAGGATACCCGAGCTTATTAGGGAAGAAGGGAAAATACCGCTCTGGCGCACCGCCGGTGAGGAAGAATACAGGCTCCTGTTAAGAGAAAAATTGTGGGAAGAGGTGCGCGAATTTGTCCATACCGGCAAGGAGGAAGAGCTGGCCGATATATTGGAAGTGGTGAGGGCTCTCGCAGAAAGACAGGGAGTCGGGATGGAGGAATTGACGGCTCTGGCCGCGGAAAAGCGCAGGCAGCGGGGCGGTTTTAAGAGGCGCATTGTCCTGGAAAAAGTAATGGAAAAAGACGGCAAATAGCCGGGTTGCAGGAAAGAGAGGAAAGCTGATAGAAGGGGAGCCTTATTTTATGTATAATATGTATAATATAAAAGGAAACATCCCCGATTTGCGCCAACTAAGAAGCAGGCAGGGGAAATTTTCCGCCGGGGAGGCCGAAGATGTTTGAGAATATGCCTGTACTGAACAAGTGGACGGAGCTGTTTGCCGCCTTTGGTACCTGGCAGTATATTATTGCTGCAGCGGCTGCTTTTTTGTTTTTCCTGCTGACGAGGGGTTTTTTTACCGGAATAATATTTAGATTTTTGCTTGGCTTTGCCAAAAAGACAAGAACCGATCTGGACAACAACCTTCTGGCTGCTTTTCAAAATCCCGTAAAGTCGCTGTTTATAGTGGTTGGCGTTTATTTTGCGCTCTTGATTCTGCCCCTGAAAGCAGAAGTTTACCTGGTGCTCAGTCCCATTTACCGTACACTGGTTATCTTTTTTGTCGCCCAGGGTTTTTACCTGGTGGCGGATAAAAACAATTATCTTGAACTGCATGAGAAGTATGGCGTCGACCTGACGCTGCTTAATTTCTTTTCCAAAATAGTCAGGGTACTGATTGTGGTGCTGGCGCTGCTGATGGTTATACAGACCTGGGGCTACAATGTAGGCGGCTTTCTGGCGGGCCTTGGCCTTGGGGGGCTGGCCATTGCTCTGGCGGCCCAGGATACCGCCGCCAATGTCTTTGGCGGTATCATGATTATCCTTGACAAACCCTTTTCCGTGGGAGACTGGATTGAAACTCCCGAAGTGGAAGGGACGGTTGAGGAAATCTCTTTTCGCAGTACCAAGATACGGACCTTTGCCCAGGCCCTGGTTACAGTTCCCAATTCCGTACTTGCCGGCAAAGCAGTGACAAACTGGTCCCGGATGGGCAAGCGAAGGGTTGTTTTCCACTTAAGTATTAAGTTTGCGACGCCGCCGGAAAAACTGAAGCAGTGTATGGAAAAAATCAGAAGCATGCTGCAGAAACATCCGGAAGTTGATCAGGAGACGCTGTATGTGAATTTTGACCGTTTTGGCGACAGCAGCCTGGATATTCTGGTGTACTTTTTCACCAAAACAACTGTCCGGGGAGAATACCTGGCAGTAAAAGAAGATGTGAACATAAAAATCATGGAAATCCTGGCCGGGGAAGGGGTGGAATTTGCCTATCCTTCCAGAGCCGTTTACCTGGAAAACACGGGGCCGTCATCATAAAGAAAAGCCTGCAGCTGCAGGCAAGTATGAAAAAATGAACGGAAAGAGGGTTTTGCATGCAAGAAAAAGTTCCCGGCAGGGAAGAAGCCTACCGGCTTTTGACAGAGTATAATAAAAGTGACAGTTTAATCAAGCATGCCCTGGCTGTTGAAGCGGTCATGCGGCACTTTGCCGCTTTATTTGGCGAGGACCCGGAAAAGTGGGGAGTTATCGGCCTTGTGCACGATTTGGACTATGAAATGTACCCCGGGGAGCATTGTCTGAAAACGGAGGAGATACTAAAGGATAGGGGCTGGCCGCCTGATTACATCAGGGCTGTTTTAAGCCACGGCTGGAAGCTGTGTACTGATGTGAAGCCCAAAGAAAAAATGGAAATTGTTTTGTATACAATTGACGAACTTACCGGGCTTGTTGCAGCCACCGCCCTGATGCGTCCCAGCAAAAGCATCTTTGAAATGCAGGCCAAATCGGTGATGAAGAAATGGAAGCAAAAAAGCTTTGCCGCCGGCGTTAACAGGGAAATTATTGCTGAAGGGGCGGAAATGCTGGGCCTGGAATTGCCGGTAATTATTGAAGAAACAATTAAAGGCATGCAGGGTGTGGCAGAAGCCATAGGCTTGGCCGGGAATCCGTAATGCCGCGGGATGCCCGAAAGGACACTGGAAACAAGCCCATTGTTTCCAGTGTCCTTTTTTTTGCAAAAAATTTGCAGGGAAGGGTAAAGATTTGCCGGTAACAGGCCGATAGCAAATTGTGAGTAAAGGCTAACTAACCCGCCTGTGGAGGTACCATGGACAGTTCCCATTTGCACCGCAAGGAAAGAATTGTGCTGACAACAATCGATGTTATTGATGAATTCGGGATTCACAATGTTTCTACCAGGGAGGTGGCCAGGAGGGAAAAAATTTCCGAGGCGGCCATATTTCGCCATTTTTCAAAAAAAAATGATTTGCTCCATGCCGTTATAGATTTTTTTGCCCGGTATGATGATGATATTGCAGCTTCGGCCTTTTTGCAGGACGACCCGGTGGAGGCTGTATCTTATTACCTGGTCCGGTATGCGGAATATTACAACAATTACCCGCAAATGACCGCAATTTTACAATCATTTGCTGTCTTGGCCTGCGACCCGGAATTCAGCGACAAAATTACCGGGATCTATTTCGCCCGCCTGAAGGTTCTCGAGGAACTGGTAAGCAGGGCACAGGAAGCCGGCCGGCTGCCCCGCTGGATTGCAACAGAACAGCTTGTTGATCTTATCTGGGGTTTTTTCCAGTCAGTTTGTTTAAAATGGCGTTTTTGCAGCTATAAATTTTCCCTAAAAGAATATGCTTCTGCAACACTGCAGGTTCTACTTGATCTATTTACCAATTTTCACAGAAGGAGTGTAGGAAAAGGATATGACGAGGGTTTTGATTATCGATGATGCTGCTTTTATGCGCCTGTCCCTGAAAAATATGCTGCTAAACAATGGCTTTGAAGTGGTCGGAGAAGCGGAAAACGGAGCAATCGGCATAAAAAATATTTGGAATGCAAACCGGATATTGTTACCCTGGATATTACCATGCCGGAAATGGACGGTTTAAAAACATTGAAAGAAATAATGAAAATAGATCCAAAAGCCACGGTTGTTATGATTACCGCCATGGGACAGGAGAGTATGGTCAAGGAAGCAATTTTAAACGGCGCCAAATCATTTATTATCAAACCTTTCAAAGAAAACTACGTTATTGAAACCTTAAAAAAATTAAGTTGAAGAAGCAAGGGGGGCGGAGAATTGTCTGGTAATTCTGGCGAGCAGATGCTTGATGTCTTTATTTTTGAAACCGAGCAGAATGTCGGGCAGCTGGAAGCTATTGTCCTGGAAAGTGAAAAGTCCGGCAGGTACTCGGAGGATGCCGTTAACGAAGTATTCCGAATCATGCATACCATTAAAGGTTCAGCAGCCATGATGATGTTTGGCAACCTTTCTTCTCTTGCCCATGGCATGGAAGACCTGTTCTTTTATTTGCGGGAGTACAAGCCCAAAAAAGTCGATTACTCCGTATTGTCAGATCTGGTGCTGGCCGGTGTTGACTTTATCAAGGCGGAGCTGCAGAAAATCAAAGGCGGTGCCGGGGCTGACGGGGATGTGTCACAGCTTACCGGAAGCATCGAAGAATTCCTGAAATATTTGCAAGCGGAAAACGGGATGATAGCGGAAGGCGGGGAAGAGGCTCACAAGTTTCCGGAAACTGCCGTGCGGGAAGATGAAATCAGGGCGGAAAGGCTTTCTGCCTATGAGGCGGTTCTTTATTTTGATGACGGCTGTGAGATGGAGAGCGTCCGGGCTTATGGCGTTGTCCGCCAGCTCCGGGGATTCGTGGATGACCTGTACTATTACCCCGGCGATATCCTGGAAAATGACGACAGTGTCGAAATCATCCGCAAGCAGGGCTTTACCGTCGGTTTTTCCACAAGGAAACCTTTGCGGGAGATAAGCAGTATATTGCAAAACACCCTGTTTTTAAAGGATCTGGAATTAAGAGCAATTACTTTGGAGCAGTTTAAAGAGATTAAGGAGAAGGGCTTTCCCGAAAGGGAAGAAGCCGCTGCAAAGCAGGAAGCGCAAAAGGCCGGGGGAAAACGGGCCGGGGCGGGCGGCGGTGACCGCGCGGAAGACAGCATTTCCCTGCCGGCAAGCAGCATGATCAGCGTTAACGTGGCCAAACTGGACAAACTGATGGATCTAGTAGGCGAAATGGTTATTGCCGAAGCCATGGTTACGCAAAATCCTGATTTACAGGGATTGGAACTGGAAAATTTCGGGCAGGCGGCAAGGCAGCTGCAAAAAATCACGCGGGAAATCCAGGATATTGTCATGTCACTGCGCATGGTGCCGCTGACAACCACATTTCTCAAGATGCAGCGGGTTGTCCGGGACACAAGCCGGAAAGTCGGCAAGGAAGTACGGCTGCGCTTAATCGGCGAAAACACGGAGGTTGACAAGAATATTATTGAGAATATTTCGGACCCCTTGATGCATTTGATCCGCAACGCCATTGACCATGGCCTGGAAGAACCTGAGATAAGGGAAGCCCTGGGCAAGGAAAGAACAGGGACAGTGACTTTGGAGGCCAGAAATGACGGCAATTATGTGGTGGTTAGTGTCCGGGACGACGGCCGGGGGCTGGATAAGGAAAAGATCCTGCGGAAAGCCCGCCGGAATAATTTGCTCTCCAAGCCGGAGGATGAATTGACGGACAAGGAAATCTATTCCCTGATATTTTTACCGGGCTTTTCAACCAGTGAACAGATAACGGAACTGTCCGGCAGGGGTGTCGGGATGGATGTAGTGAAGAAAAATCTAGAATCAATTGGCGGTACCGTTGCCGTAGACAGCAAAAAAGGCCGGGGCACGGTATTTACCCTTAAGATTCCGCTAACTTTGGCAATTATTGAAGGCATGAAGATAAATGTGGGCAATTCCCTCTTTATCATTCCCATAAATGACATTAGGGAGACTGTCCGCCTGACGGGCAATAAGATTATTGTGGATCCCGACGGCAATGAAATGATTATGGTCCGGGATTCCTGCTACCCGATTATTCGCCTTTCCGAGTTTTATTCAATACCGTCTGCTGCCACGAAGCTTGAGGAGGGTGTGTTTATCCTGACGGAACACGATGACAACAAGGTTTGCTTTTTTGTGGACGAGCTGCTGGGGCAGCAGGAAGTGGTGGTCAAAGCGCTGCCGGGATATTTACGCAGGCGGAGAATCAGGGGAATCAGCGGCTGTACGCTGCTGGGCGACGGCAGTATCAGCCTGATTTTGGATGTGGGAGGTTTTGTAAATTAAAAGCTTGCCAATAATCTGATAACTAAGGAAAGGAGCCGTAAGTATGGGCGGGTATGAAATGGAAGACAGTTATTACGAAGAAGACACCTTAAAAGACAAATACCTGATCTTTTATGTCGCGGAAGAAGCTTTTGCCATAGAAATCAGGTATGTTATGGAAATAATCGGGATCCAGCCAATGACAAGCGTTCCTGAACTCCCCGACTACATCCGGGGCATCATTAACCTGCGGGGTACAATAGTTCCCATAATGGACGTCAGACTACGTTTCAAGAAACCTTTTCTGGAGTATACCGACAGGACATGTGTAATTATTGTGGAGATGAACGAGATTTCCATGGGGCTGGTGGTTGACAGGGTGGCAGAAGTTATGACAATACCGGAGGATGAAATTGTTGATCCCCCGGAAATCAGTAAAGGACATAACCGCTATGTCAAGGGAATCTGCAAGATGGGGGAAGATGTCAAGCTGATTTTGGACTGCAATAAAATACTGACAGATGATGAAGTTGAGCAATTATCGCAAATAAGGGAGGTGTAGAAATGAAATCATTTACTAACCGCGGCATTTTTAGAAAAATGCTGGCAGGCTTTATAGTCATTGCTGCGATAGCGGCTTTTGTCGGTTATTACGGTGTTTTGAAAATCGGTAATGTGGTAGAAAGCAGCAAGGAATTATATGAAGATGCGGCTTTGCCGCTGGTGGAAACAACCAGAATGATGACTTATTTTTATCAAATGCGCATTGCTGTCCGGGATATGGTTTTAACCGATAATCCCAAAAGGATATCCGACAAACACGGGGAAGCTTTTTCATGTTTATTGGAAATTAACAAAATAATTAATTCTCATAAATTTAACCAAGAGAATCAACCGGAGGAAATAAAGACAGCCTTGGCGGAATTTACCGAGGCCAGGGCTTCATACAGTTCAAACCTTGATCAACTGCACTATCTTACCAAGCAGGGCAAGATAAAAGAGGCCATCGAACTGCTTGACGGAGAAATGTATGACGCTGCAATAGTACAGGAAAAAGCTTTGGGCAAGCTGGTTGATGTAAAGCAGACAGAAGCCAAAATCAAGGCGCAGGAAAACGAGGAGCTGGGTTCGTCTTTCATACGGAATGCCACTGGCTGGGTCCTTTGTGCAGTTGTTATAGCCATTCTACTTGGAGCCTTTATTTCCCAGGCAATCAGCAAGCCGCTCGGAGAATTGGTTGAGGCCGCGGATGCCCTGGCAGAAGGCAATCTGGATATTAATATCGAAATAAATTCGAAAGATGAAGTAGGTGTTCTGGCCAAAGCATTTGAAAAGATGACAGATAAAATGAATTATGCTTTGTCCAACATCTGGTCCGCTGCGGAACAGGTAGCTTCCGGGGCAAAACAGGTCTCCGAGTCCAGCATGGAGTTGTCACAGGGAGCGGCGGAACAGGCAAGTTCAATTGAGGAATTAACAGCTTCGCTGGAAGAGGTTTCAGCCCAGACAAAGCAAAATGCCGATAATGCCAATGAGGCAAACAAAATTGCCGCTGATGCCAGGAATAATGCACAGCTTGGCAATAAGCAGATGCAGGAACTTTTGCAGGCCATCGAAGGAATTAATGAGTCGTCGGAAAATATTTCCAAGATAATCAAGGTTATTGATGAGATAGCTTTCCAGACTAACATCCTGGCGCTTAATGCGGCCATTGAAGCGGCAAGGGCCGGGCAGTACGGCAAAGGCTTTGCCGTTGTGGCGGAAGAAGTTCGCAACCTGGCGACCCGTTCCGCTGAAGCAGCCAAGGAAACGGCGGATTTAATAGAAAGCTCCAGAATTAAAGCCGACGACGGCACACAAATTGCCGCCCAAACGGCGGATGCGCTGAATACCATTGTCGAAGATATTTCCAATGTGGCGAAATTAGTCAGTGAAATAGCATCTGCCTCAAACGAGCAGGCGGCGGCCATTTCCCAGATAAATGACGGGATTGTGCAGGTATCCGATGTGACACAAAGCAATTCTGCCACCTCTGAGGAAACTGCGGCGGCGAGTGAAGAATTATCAGGCCAGGCTGAACTCTTGAAAAGCCAGGTAGCGCGCTTTACTTTAAAGAGCACTGCCTGTGCGCTTTACTATGATGATGCAGACGATGACGAAGGCGGCGCTGAATCAGGCAATGGCGGAATTCTTTTAAAACTTAAAAACTTTATTACCCGCAACGGAAAAAACGGGCAGCCGGAAGCTGCGGCGGAAAGCTCTGTTCCGGAGGAAACTGCAGCGGCGGAAGCGGCAGTCACGGGTGAAGAAGTTGAGCAGGGAAATGATACGGCGCCTGGAGAAGAAAATAACGGGCAGACTGTGAAAATAGATTTAGACGGCCAGGACCTTGGCAAGTATTAACGAAGAAAAGGGTGCGGGTGAAGGCGGGTGAAGCTGCCTTTGCCCGCTGGTGGTGGGGGCATGTTGACGATTACCGACGCTGAATTTCGCCGTTTGGCTGACTATATAAAAAAGAATTACGGCATATATCTGAAAGATAGCAAAAAAGCCCTTGTGGCGGGCAGGCTGAACAATTTGCTGGTGAACAAAAATTTTGACAATTTTACGGATTATATTGACTACCTGCTTGCCGATAAAACAGGGACGGCTATAACTGAATTAATAAATAAAATAACAACAAACCATACCTTCTTTATGAGGGAGGCGGATCATTTTTACTACTTCAGGGACCAGGTCCTGCCTTATTGGGTAAGAAACATTCCCGACAAGGATTTGCGCACCTGGTGTGCCGCCTGTTCCACCGGAGAAGAAGCTTACACACTGGCAATGATTATTGATCAGTTTTTCGGACCCTCAATGAAAGAGTGGGATACTAAAATACTGGCTACCGATATTTCCAGGCAGGTTCTTGAGACAGCCCAAAGGGGCATTTATTCCGGGGAGAGAATTGCCCCGCTGCCGGCAGCCTGGAAAGCAAATTACTTCAGAAGGATTGATGCCGATAACTATATTATTTCCGATAAAATCAGGAATAATGTAATATTCCGCAGATTGAACCTGGTTGCGCCCGTATTTCCCTTTAAACGCAAACTACATGTAATATTCTGCCGTAATGTAATGATCTATTTTGACAATAAGACAAAAGAGGAACTGGTCAGCAAGTTTTATGAGCACTTGGAATACGGGGGATATTTGTTTATCGGACATTCTGAAACAATTGACCGGGAAACGACAAAGTTTCAATATATCAAACCTGCTGTTTACAGGAAAATCTAAAAACAAGCCATAATATCCATAATATTACCGGGGAGAGAGCCAACTTTGTCTGAACTAAAAAAGATAAAAGTACTGGTTGTAGATGACAGTCTGGTTTTCCGTGAGTTAATTACCAGGGGGATTTCTGCCGACAGTGAAATAGAAGTCGTGGCCACCGCCGTTGATCCTTTTGATGCACGGGACAAAATAATTGATTTCAATCCCGATGTAATGACCTGCGATTTGCATATGCCGAAGATGAACGGCATCGAGTTTATCAAGCGACTGCTGCCGCAGCACCCGCTGCCGGTTATTATTATCAGCAAAACCAGCGGGGCCGTTTTTGACGCCCTGAATGCAGGAGCCGTTGAATTTTTAAGCAAGCCCGACCTGACATCACCCCAGGACGTTGAATATTTTATCAATGATTTAATTACAAAAATCAAAGTTGCCTCGCGTTCTAAAATTGCCAGGAGGAAATTGCCCACCAGCGGAAAAAAGCTTGCCATGAAAGTTACTGAAAACTACAGTGACCGGATAATTGCCATTGGTTCTTCGACAGGAGGGACAGAGGCTGTTTATCATATTCTAAGAAACCTGCCTTCCGGCATGCCGCCCATTCTTGTTGTACAGCATATCCCGCCTGTTTTTTCCCGTCTTTTTGCCGAACGCCTTAATGAACAGACCGATTTTAACGCCAAGGAAGCTGAAAACGGCGACCCGGCGGTCCCCGGCAGTGTTCTCGTTGCCCCGGGCGACCGGCATATGCGGCTGGAGAAAAAAAACGGCCGGTACATGGTAAGCATCCTGGACGGGGAAAAGGTAAACGGGCACCGTCCGTCCGTAGATGTTTTATTTGAGTCAGTGGCCGAGGCGGCCGGAGAAAAAGCCGTGGGGATTATTTTGACGGGTATGGGGCATGACGGTTCAAGGGGATTAATGCTGATGCGCCGGAAGGGCGCCAGGACGATAGGCCAGGATGAACAGTCGAGCATTGTTTACGGAATGCCAAGGGCGGCCTTTGAAATAGGCGCTGTGGAAAAACAGGTGCCGCTCGATAAAATACCGCAGACTATTCTAGAAGTGTTAAGCGGGTGAGCGGCAGATGGATATAATTGTCGGCATAGGTGAATATGCCATTACCAACAATGCTCTTGTGAAAATAAAAACTTTTGCCCTGGCTTCATGTGTGGCTGTAACCGCCTACAGCGCCGAGAAAAAGGCTGCCGGAATGATTCATATTGTCCTGCCCCATCCGCAAAGACCCGAAGATGCGGTAAAGAAGCCGGTATTTTATGCTTCCACCGGCATCCCGCTGTTAATCAAAAGCATGGGCAGAAAGTACGGCTGCCGCAAAGAAGAATTATCAATCGGTGTTTTTGGCGGTGCTGCCTCCAAGCATAAAAATGACTTTTTTGCCATAGGCGAAAAAAACCTTTCTGCCGTTTACAGCGTTATGAAATCCCTATCCCTGCGGATTGGCAGAAAAGAAGTGGGCGGTGAAGTGAGCCGGTCGCTGGAAATGGATGTAGCTACCGGGAATGTAAAGGTTTTTGCCAAACCGCTCCTGTAATAACGATTTTTTGCAGAGGGGAGAAAAATGTCCGGGAAAGCATATCAGTCTGAATACAGGCGGATGACTGCTATTATAGACTGTATGGGGGACGGAGTAATTGCCGTGGATAAGGACGGGCTGGTCAATTATATGAACAGTTCCGCGGAGCAGATTACCGGCTGGAAGCAGGAAGAAGCCTTGGGAGCTGAATTTTCCAAGGTATTTTCCCTGATAGATGCGGAAACGAAAAAAGCGCTGCCCTCACCTTTGCCCCTGCTTGATGATGCCGGCGGCTCTGTTGGCCTGTTTCCCGGTACAATGCTGGTTTGCCGTGCAGGAAATTGCAAATTTATTTCGGCCAGCTGCGCTGCCATTAAGGACGACCGGGGCGGCAAGGCAGGTTCTGTAATTGTTTTTCGTGATATCACCCGTAAAAAAAAGGCGGAAGAGCAGCTGCGCAAAGCCAAGGAGGAAGCAGAAGCCGCAAGCAGGGCAAAGAGTGAATTTTTAGCCAATATCAGCCATGAAATCCGCACCCCGATCAACGGCATTCTGGGCATGATTGACCTGACGCTAATGACCGACTTAAGCGAAGAACAGCTTGAAAACTTGCTGATAGCCAAAAACTGCGCCAATTCACTGCTCTCAATCATTAATGACATTTTGGATTTTTCCAAAATGGATGCCGGAAAAATCCATATAGAGTATATTTCTTTTGCCTTGCAGGACCTGGTAAGCGAGATTGCAAGGCCCCACGCCGTGGCAGCCCGGAGGAAGAAACTGCGGCTGGAACTGGACTTCAGCCCGCAAATCCCCAAATATATAAAGGGTGCCCCGAACCGGCTGCGCCAGATTATTGACAACTTGCTGAGCAATGCCGTTAAATTTACCGAAAAGGGAAGCATTACCCTTTCGGTGCAGAAAACACCCGCCGGTCCGGGAGAGGAAAGGGAATGGCTGCTTTTTTCCGTCAAGGATACGGGAATCGGCATTGCCAGGAAGAATATGGGTAAACTTTTCAAAAGTTTCAGCCAAATAGACAGTTCAACTACCAGGCAATTCGGCGGTACGGGACTGGGGCTTGTGATCTGCAAACAGCTTGTAGAGCAGCAGGGAGGAAAGATATGGGTTACAAGCGAGCTGCAAAAAGGCAGCACTTTTTCCTTTACCCTGCCGCTCGTACCGGGAAAGGAGCCAAAAGAAAAGCCCAAAAGAAAGGCGCCTTTTACAAAAACAGCACGTCCGCTCCGGATTTTACTGGTGGAGGATGACAAGGTAAATCGCCAGGTAATGTCACAGCTTTTAAAAGAAAAGGGGCACCTGATTGATCTGGCCACAAGCGGCCGTGAAGCTGTTAAACTGCATGACACAAATACTTATGATGTAATTCTGATGGATATTCTGATGCCCGGGATGGACGGCATTGAAACAACGGCAAAAATCCGGGAAAAGGAGGGCAAGCTCCGCCATACACCCGTGATTGCCCTGACTGCCTTTTCCCTGAAGGGCGACAGAGAGCGTTTTCTTTCTTTGGGGATGGATGAATATATTGCCAAGCCCATTGACCTGGAAGAACTTTGTCTACTGCTGGATAAAATAGCTGAAGATCAGGACAAAAAAAAGACAGACGGGAAAGCCGGACCCGGAGAGCGGAGATATTATGGCGGAAGGTAAAGCGGGATACGACCGGGAAAGCCCCTGCTGCCGGAAATAAATCAGAATCTGCAGTTGCTTGTGGAGGCTGCAGAAACAGGCAATCTTGCTGAAACGGAAAAATATGCCAATTTGCTGAAAAATGTTTTTATCACCATTGATGCCGAGGAGCTTAAGTATTCGGCTTTCCGCGTAGAGCTGGCTGCCAGGCGGGGTGACCGGAAGGCTGCCCGGGAACTGGCAGAATGTATCCGGCAGGCATTTGCCACTTACCGGAAGGGTTTCTGAAAAAGGGGGGAATTAACGGTGAGGGTCTTAGTTGCAGAAGATGACATTGTCAGCAGAAAGTTTTTATGCAAGTTTCTCTCCCGCTATGGTGAATGCGACCAGGCAGTTGACGGAATGGAAGCAATTGATGCTTATATTGCGGCCGTAAAGGATCAGAAACCTTACGACTTGATTTGCCTTGATATAATGATGCCGAAAGTTGACGGGATAAAAGCCCTGAAAACCATCAGAGACCTGGAGAAGCAAAACAATATCCCAAAGGATAAAAGAGTAAAAGTTATTGTGACTACAGCCCTTGCAGAAACCGCCTGCGTAAAAAATGCTTTTTCCCTTGGTTGTGAGGCCTATGCCCCAAAGCCCATAGATACCCGGAAATTAACTGAAATCCTGGTGGAGCTTGATCTGATTTGACTGCCGGAGGACTGCCGGGATTATTTTTTTATATTGGGTTTTTTTGCCGTTTGAGAGAGGAATAACGCCCGGATGGCAGAATATGTAAGGCAGGTATTATTTTAAAAAGGGGATGATGAAAATGATTATTACTACAACCCCTGGCGTGGAAGGGAAAATAATAGTCCAATACCAGGGAATTGTTTTCGGCGAAGTTATAGCCGGCATCAATTTGCTGAAGGACTTTTCTGCCGGGCTGCGCAACATCTTTGGCGGCCGTTCGGGTGCCTATGAGGGAGAAATGATTAAAGCAAGAAAAGATGCACTCAAAGAAATGGCGGAGCGGGCGGCTGAACTGGGAGCCAATGCTGTGGTTGGTGTGGATATAGATTATGAAGTTTTGGGGTCGGGCGGCAACATGCTAATGGTTACCGCCTCGGGTACGGCCGTTGTTGTAGAATAAGCAAAAGTAAAGATATTGCTGCCGCCCGCCGGGTGACCGGCGGGCATTTTTGCCGGCCTGCTCGGCAAAGAAGGGTTAGTGTAAAATTACTTTAGG
>DGEC01000118.1 GCA_002385745.1 Firmicutes bacterium UBA3936 | reverse complement strand
AATAAAACTTGCAATTAACCATTTGAAAAAAACTGTTAAAAAGGTATGGACAAATGATTCTGTTCATGTTAAACTATAAACAGAATACAAGTATATACAAGTATTATACAGCTTGTAGACAACTTTCTTAAAACGTGAAGAATACCGAATATAAAAGACTGTCTGAGGGAAATAATAAAATAATAACATATATTTACATGGTGAAGGAGGTTGACACAAGTGACGGCCTATGTTCTCAGTTTAAACGAGATGCGTGATGAACTGCTGCGCGATTACATGCTCGCATCGGGTGAAGATAAGGTGGAAATCCTGGGTAAAATCATGGATTTGGATGAAGAAATCGCAAGTGTTAATAATTAGCGGGTACTGACGGAACCGGAAAGCTCTGAAAGTTTTCCGGTGTTTTTTTTTGTATTGTTTGTTTTTATCACCGTTTCACGGTACAATAAGGGCGGGTGAAATTCATGCATATTTTGTTTGGTCAGACATTCCCCGCCATTTTTATTAAAAGGCTTAACAGGTTTGCCGGCCTTGTTGATCTTGACGGCAGGCAGGTTAAAGTCCACATTCCTACATCAGGCCGTCTGGAGGAACTTTTGGTTAAGGGTGCCGCTGTACGGCTGAAACCCGGCAATTCTCCGGGGCGCCGCACAGAGTTTAGCCTGCTTTTAGTGAGAATGCAAAATACCTGGGTATCCGTAGATGCGCAACTGGCGAATAGACTGGTGGGCAAAGCCCTGAAAAATAACGAGCTGTTGCCATTTGGCGACTGCCGCTTTGTCCGCAGTGAGCCGGCATTTGCGGGTGGACGCTTTGATTTTTTACTGGCAGAAAGCAGCCGTGATGTTTATGTGGAGGTAAAGTCGGTTACTTTGGTGGAGGG
Source organism: Firmicutes bacterium UBA3936 (assembly GCA_002385745.1). Taxonomy (GTDB): domain Bacteria; phylum Bacillota; class Dethiobacteria; order Dethiobacterales; family Dethiobacteraceae; genus DTU027. Next base: position 4,834 of record DGEC01000118.1, on the reverse strand, counting down.
GGAAACGGGCTTGTTTCCCGATGCTCCCACTGAAAGGGGGCGCCGGCACCTTGAAAAGCTGGCGGCACTTGCGCAGAAAGGATGCCGTTGTGCCGTAATTTTCGTTGCCCAGCGGGAAGATGCAAAATATTTTGCTCCCTATGGCCTCAGGGATCCGGCTTTCGCTTTGGCACTGCAGCAGGCGCAGGCGGGCGGGGTGGAAGTTTATGCTTACCGCTGTCTTATAACTGCTGAACAGGCAACTCTGGCAGAACGGCTGCCGGTACTCATCTAGTCAGGAAAGGAGGGTCGGCCTGTGAAGCGGACCGGTTACAGGGACAGGCAGCATGCCGGTGAAGTCCTGGCAGAAATTCTGCTGCCTTACCGGGAGAAAAAGCCCCTGGTATTGGCGGTGCCGCGGGGAGGCATTCCGGTTGCGCTGCCCATAGTTTTCGCTCTGAACTGTGACTTTGACCTGATTATAGCAAGAAAAATAGCGGATCCTCGACAGCCGGAACTGGCAATAGGCGCCGTTGGCGAAGACGGCCCTGTGCTGCTGAATAACCGCCTGGTCAGGTATTTCAATCTTTCACCCGAAGATGTTGAGACAATAAAAGCTGAAAAAAACAGGGAAATAAAAAGTAGGCTGCAAGCATACAGGGGTAAAAAGCCGCGGGTTGAAATTGAGGGCAGAACGGTTATTGTTGTTGATGACGGTGTGGCGACGGGCTTTACCGTTACGGCTGCCCTGCGGTCGGTAAAGAACCGGTCTCCAAAGGAGCTGATTCTTGCCGTTCCCGTGGCTCCGCCCGGGACGGTTGCCGCTTTGTCCCGGGAGGCGGACAAGGTTGTCTGCCCGCTGCAGCCAAAGAATTTTGCGGCGGTGGGACAGTTTTATGAAAATTTTGCCCAGGTCAGTGAAGGTGAGGTAAAAGACCTGCTTGCCAGGCTGGGTATGGGAAAATGAAGATATTTGACAAGTTTTTTAAAATGGCATATTATTTAGCTAATAAGTCTGCAAGTGAATACTCTTATCAAGAGCGGCGGAGGGACTGGCCCTATGAACCCCGGCAACCGGACGGATTGTAACGGTGCTAATTCCAGCAGGCAAAAGCCTGGAAGATAAGAGAGGTTGTTTTTCTCAGAACCTCTTTCATCCCAAGGGGTTCCTTTCTTTTTCAGCAGCCCGGTTGTTGTGCGGGTAAAAAGCTGCCGTTGCGAAAAGCTATTGAAGGAGGAGATGAAGTTGGCAAAAAGCTTCTTATTTACTTCTGAATCGGTTACAGAAGGTCACCCTGACAAGGTTTGTGACCAGATTTCAGATGCCATTCTTGATGCAATTTTAGCAAAGGACCCGCTGGCCCGGGTAGCGGCAGAGACAGCGGTGACAACCGGCCTGGTGCTGGTGTCCGGTGAAATAACTACCAACTGTTATGTTGACATACCAAGAATTGTCCGGGACACGATTAAGGAGATTGGCTATACCAGAGCAAAGTATGGTTTTGACGGCGATACCTGTGGTGTGATTACTTCCATTGACGAGCAATCACCCGATATAGCCCTGGGTGTAAATCATTCTTATGAGACGAAAACGGGGGAGTTCAGCGATGATGAGCTGGAGGCCATCGGAGCGGGTGATCAGGGGATGATGTTCGGATATGCCTGCCGGGAAACACCGGAATTGATGCCGCTGCCCATTTCGCTGGCGCACAAGCTGGCCAAACGCCTTGCTTATGTCCGCAAGCAAAGGATACTGCCTTATTTGCGTCCTGACGGGAAAACGCAGGTTACCGTAAGATACGAGGACAACAAACCCCAGGAGGTAACTACTATTGTTGTTTCCGCCCAGCACAAGGAAAGTGTTTCTTTGGAGAAAATAAAGAATGATATTATCGAAAACGTTATCAAAGAAATTGTGCCTGTCCGCTACATATCGGAAAAGACCAAGATTTATGTAAATCCAACCGGCCGTTTTGTTGTCGGCGGGCCTCAGGGGGATGCGGGACTTACGGGCAGGAAAATTATTGTTGATACCTATGGCGGCTATGCACGGCACGGTGGCGGTGCTTTTTCCGGGAAGGACCCGACAAAGGTAGACAGGTCCGCTGCTTATGCCGCCCGCTATGTGGCCAAAAATGTGGTGGCCGCCGGACTGGCAGACCGGTGTGAAGTGCAGCTTGCTTACGCCATTGGTGTGGCCAGGCCCCTATCGCTGTTGGTGGAGACATTTGGAACGGCAAAAATTGCCGAAGAAAGGATTGAAGATTTGATAACACGGTATTTTGATTTGCGGCCGGCGGCAATTATCCGTGACTTGAATCTGCGCCGACCCATTTACAAACAAGTGGCCGCTTACGGCCATTTCGGCCGGGATGATTTGGATTTGCCCTGGGAAAAGACCGACAAGGCAGAGTTGTTGAGCAAAGAGGCAGGACTGTAAAAAAACCCCCGCAAAACGGGGGTTTTTTATTCCTGTGTGCCCCTTATCCTAATTATAATCCGGGAAGAACAGTTGGAAGAATTTTTTTACTATCCGGGGATCAAAGTGTTTGCCGCTCTGCTCCTTAAGATAGCGCAGGGCCTTTTTTTGAGGCCAGGCAGGCCTGTAAGGCCTCTCGCTGGTCAGGGCGTCAAAGACATCTACCACGGCGAAAATACGGGCTGCAAGGGGGATTTCTTCTCCTTTCAGGCCGTTTGGATACCCGGTGCCATCCCATTTTTCATGGTGGTACATTGGGATGTCCAGTGCCGGAACCAGGTAGGGAATCCGGGAAAGCAGCTGCTTGGCTAGACGCGGATGCTCGCGCATAACAGCCATATCTTTTTCTTCGAGTTCACCCGGCTTTAGTAAAATAGCGTCGGGAATGGCCATTTTGCCGATGTCGTGCAGCAGGGAACCGCGCCGGATGTGTATGAGTTCGTCACCGGATATGCCGATAGCTTCAGCCAGTTTTACCGTCATTTCCGTTACCCTCCGGCTGTGCCCTTCCGTTTCGTGGTCCCGCAAGTCCAGTGCATGGGCCCAACCTTCTATGGTGGCATCATAGGCGGCGTTCAGTTCGGTATTTGCCTTCTGCAGGTCGTCGAACAACTGGGCATTGGCAATGGCAATGGCCGTCTGTCCTGCTATGATCTCCAGAAAGTTCTGCCATTCGGCATTCTTGTGCAGAGGGTTTTTTATATATACCTCCAGTACCCCTTTAATCTGATTTTCTGTGATTAGGGGGATGTCAATACAGTAATACGATTTTTCCTTTGTTACTATTGTTTTGTTTTGCAGGACTGCCCTGCCTGCCGTTCCCTCCCCCGCCGAGAGGGCGAAGTGCTGGGGACTGCCGGGAATATAACCTTTTACGACAACACGTTCAAGTTTGTTTATCCTGGGATAGTACTGGTAAATACGTGCTTCATCAACATTCAGCTGCGCCAAAACATGATCCAGTATGAGATTTAAAAGCAGATTAATGTCCAGCCTGGCGGCGATGGCTTTGTCTATGTAATGCAGGCTCTGCAGTTCTTTCAAGCGCCTGACTGTCTGTTCAAAAAGATTGATACGGTGGATGGCAATGCCGGCCATTTCCGTCAGAGAACCTAAAAGAATAAACTCCGACGGCGTCACTTCTTCATCGGGAATAACAAGCAAAAGCAGTCCTTCAGTTTCCTTGGTTGTTTTTATGGGATAACAGACAAAGGTAGAATAGGGAGGCAAATTTATGTCGATATCAGCAAGCAGGTTGAACTTTTCTGCAAACTGGCAGGCAAGAAAGGGTTCGCCGCTTTTGAGAACATTGCTTATAATGCCGCTTCCCAAAGCGGTTTCTCCTTTGCTTAACCGGGAGAAACACCCGCGGCAGTCGGCAAAGTTAAGGGCATTTTTTGTTTTTTCATAAAGGCAGACGGCACCGTTTTCAGTGTTGAAAATAGACAAGGTTTCATTCAGGAAAACGGGTAGTATTTCGGCAATTGTTTCGGCGGAGCGGAGAGCGAGGGAAGTATTGTAGAAAGCCAAAGCTACTTGGAAGTGGCGCTCCAGTTCCTCTTCCCGCCTTTTCCAGGCGGAGATGTCCCGTGTAATCCCCTCAACGGCAATAACTTCTCCCTTTTCATTCTTGATGGGGGTAAAGCGCATTTCTACCCAGATTATCTCGCCGTCTTTTCTGATCCAGCGCAGGGTAAGAGGCTGATCAGGGGAAAATTCGCCCCTGATGAAATCCGCGAAAAGGTGATAGTCATCGGGATGTATCAATTTATTGCCTAAAAGAGGGTCTTTATAGTGATCTTCCGGTGTATAGCCGGTTATTCTGGTTACTGCGGGGTTAATATACTCAAAATGGGGTTCCGGCAGGTAGCTGAAACGGTGAATAATGTCCTGGGCGTTTTCAGCCAGGCGGCGGAAACGTTCCTCGCTGCTTTTAAGCAGGCTGATAGTTTTGTTTTTTTCCAGGGTATTTTCCCTTTTCTGCAGGGCGTTTTCTACGGCAATGGGCAGGCGGGTCAGTTGGTTTTTTAAGACATAGTCGGTGGCGCCCGCTTTCATACATTCTACGGCAGTAAGCTCGTTAATGGGCTCTGTCCAGAGAATGAAAGGCAGTGATTCATCATATGCCAGTGTTTCTTTCAGCGCCAGGCCGTCAAAGCCGGACAGCCTGTAAGCGGAGATAACTGCGTCCGCCTGGAAGGAGCGGAGTGTTTCCATAAACTCCGGGTGGGAGGCAACTATTGCAATACCAAATTTCCTGCTGTTTTGCTGAAGTGCCTGGGCCGCTTCTTTTGCTTTTGCCGGTGATTCTTCCAGTATTAAGATGCGTGGTTTTGTGTGTTTCATCAGGAACCCCTCCTATCCGGTTGCTGACCA
>DGEC01000120.1 GCA_002385745.1 Firmicutes bacterium UBA3936 | reverse complement strand
CATCGAATTAAAACAATTTGTTCATGAAGAGATGAAACGCATCCGGCAAAAAAGATTAAGAGGCAAAGAGTATCGGAATAATGTGCCGCTTTTCAGAGGTGGAAGCAGCCATACCCGGTTTGCATTAAAAGAGCTAAATAAACGTAGTGTTGTTTGAGTGGTGTGAGGTTCGCATTAAAACCTAAAGTGTCTTGACACTATCCCTAAAGTGCATTTACTTGACAGCCGGCTTTCCATATTATAAAATGTCTTTGTGTCAAATCGCCGTTTCCCGCCCCGTTGACGGCGGTTATGAAGTGTTGCTTAAGGAGGAAAATCATGCGCACCACATACATGCCAAAAGCAGAAGATATCGAGCGCAAATGGTATATTTTAGATGCTGCCGGCAAACCGCTGGGCAGGCTGGCCACAGAAGCTGCCCGCATACTGCGCGGCAAACACAAACCAATATATACCCCTCATCTGGACACGGGGGATCATGTAATTATCATCAACGCTTCCAAGGTGACCTTGACCGGCAATAAAGCGGAGCAAAAGTATCATTACCGGCATTCCGGCTATCCGGGCGGTTTGAAAAAGGTTTCCTACGGCACCTTGATTGCAACCAAACCGGAGCGGGCTGTCATGCTGGCGGTAAAGGGCATGCTGCCTCACAACCGCCTGGGCAGGGCAATGCTCAAAAAAATGCGTGTTTATGCAGGCAGCGAGCACCCGCATGAAGCCCAGAAGCCTGAAGTCTGGGAATTTTAGGGCAGAAGGGAGGAAAGTTAAATGGCACAAGTACAATACTACGGTACCGGTCGCCGCAAGAAAGCCATTGCACGTGTCCGCCTTGTTCCGGGCAGCGGTGAAATAATCATTAACGGCCGGGATCTTGATCATTATTTCGGGTTGGAAACCTTAAAGTGGATTGTTCGCCAGCCACTGTCCGTAACGGAAACCGCGGATAAGTTTGATGTAATTGCCAAAGTACACGGCGGCGGTACTACAGGGCAGGCCGGAGCCATCCGCCATGGTATTGCCCGTGCTTTGCTACGGGCGGAAGAAAGTTACCGTCCGGTTCTGAAACGTGCCGGCTTCCTCACTCGTGACCCGCGAATGAAGGAGCGTAAAAAGTACGGCTTGAAAAAAGCAAGGCGGGCTCCGCAATTTTCAAAGCGCTAAGGAATTGTTTATTTACACTCGAGTTTGTTCAAACTTACAAAGTTTGTTTACGAGTTACCCAACCGTCAGGGGGGAATATCCCTTTGGCGGTTATATTTTTATATATTTTCTTATGCGGGGATTTTTAAGTTCCGCAGTGCTTGGTTTTAACTATGCTAAAAACAGATAAAAAAAAGTAAATGGGAATCATATGTAGATTAACTTTTTTTGGTAGTATTAATAAATTATTCTAGAAATTACTAAAATTATTTTATATAATATGTACAAACAAAAACTAATAATAAAGGGGAGGATATGTGAAAAAAAATTATTCTTCCTATAGCATACCCTCCTTTAACTACCTATACTGTTTTTGGGTTTGCAGAATTTTATGAATTAAGGAGAGAAAAAAAATGAAAAATCTAATTTTTATAAATGGAACTATGGGCGTAGGGAAAACGGCAACAGGCAGAGAATTGCAAAAACTTTTGCCAAATGTGTTTTTCTTGATGGTGATTGGTGTTGGGATATAAAAATGGGAATAAGGACGGAAGATGTTATTAATAGAAGCATATCAAGATTAAAAAATTACTTTCAAATGGATACAGAGAAAGTTGATGTAAGCAATATTTCTGCCAAAGAAGCCGCAGAAATAATATTTAAGCACATTATGCATAAATCATAAGCATTATATTAGTGTATCCTTTTTAGGACTATATAGTGTATTTATTGCATAATAAATTGTTCATCTTCTACTAACTCAAGCTTGTTCATGGTTGCAAAGTTTGCCTATCGCAACCGTCATAGGTTTAAATACCTTTGGCGGCTTTTTTATTTGCCAAATTATTAATGATGATATAATATATTAGACATTTATTTTGATACACGACAACTCCTCACCTACTCTGCACTGGGCGGGCACATGCTTAACATCGATCTGGACCCGTTGGCCGTGGTAAAACATCTGCTCATATGGCTTGGGCTTGTATGGTTGTTGAGGTTTTTTAGGAGGCATCAGAGTCATATGTTTCATTACCCTGTATAAGCTTGTAACGCTGCGAGAGTATGCTGGTTGGGGTGGGAGTGGGGCCGGCGGGACTTGCAGGCAAGCGATTCCAGTGTTCCGTCATATCGTTTGAGCCAAAAGTATATGTAAGAACGTGATTTGTTATATCGCCTGGACGCTTTTGACACTCCGTGTTTCTTTGCATAATTCAGAAGGGATTACCTATACTTCATGTCTTGTGTTATGCTGTTCATGCAGGATGAGGCACTCCTTTCGGTACTGTTTTGTGTTGCTAACTTAACAATAACCGAATTGTCCTCATCTTGCATTCATTTTTAAAGCCTAGTGTCCAAGAT
>DGEC01000102.1 GCA_002385745.1 Firmicutes bacterium UBA3936 | reverse complement strand
GGCGGCAAGCAGGCGCCGCGCAAGCCCTTTGATGAACTGGTAAAGTTTAACCGCTATTCATAGAAACAAAAGCCAAGACGCAATCTCCGGATTGCGTCTTGGCTTGTCTTTTGGCAAAAAGGGCTAGTTTTCGCCGGCAGGTTTTGCCGGCAATATTTTTGCTTTTAAATGCGCCACCTTTTCTGCAATGGCTGGTTTTGCTTCATCCATCAGTTCTTTGAAAAATCCCCGGTAGTTATATGTCAGTTCTTCCAGACTGCAGCTTTTGATTTTTTTAACGTAATCCTCCAGCAGCTTAAAGTCTTTTTCATAGCAGTGATAGCTGTTTGCCCGGTGGGTATATGATCCGACTTTGCAGCCAAGGTTGCCTGCGACACGCTCCTGGAGCATGATAAAAGCAAACATATTCATAAATGCCGCTTCAGGCGCATCGTTGCTGCGCATTAGTATCTTGCAGTGCAGCTTGCCGTCACGGATAAAGTACTGGATATGCTGTAGGCAGGCCGGGGAGGTGTTCCCTTCCCTTGTATCGTGTTCCCAGTCCCTGACGTCAATAACCGCCCTGCGGCTGTCAGGGTTTCTTCTTAACTCCCGGTAAATGAAGGGCAGCTGCTTTTCAATTCTGTTGTGATAAGTATAATCCCAGCCGTGGCCTATCAGGAAATCAAGAATTCCGTCAAGTATCTCCTGGCGATACTGCTCAAGCTCTTCAAAGCCTCCGATAAACAGCTTGCTGATCATGGGTTCGGCAAGCGGTTCTTCAACGTATACGGTCATACTGCATTCCTTTTGTTTTTGCCTGTAATCGGGGCAATCGGTGATGCGGCCTTTAGTGTAAAGTTGCAGGATGGACTTATGATATGCTTCAGGCAGCGTTTTCCCTTTTACCAGTATTTCATCCATAATCTAATCCTCCATGAAAAAATCAATTGTTTTGCCGGGCTATCAACCCCGGGCAATATGTCAGCCTTTTTACTGCTCAAAAATTACGAGCCGAAAATTTTTTTGTAGAGGTCTTCCCCGTAAGCCGTTTCCAGCGGCTCGCCGGGCAGGATTTTAAAAGTACGTCTGCTGTCTTCAAGGCGTTCTGCGAGCAAAAATTGTGTTCCGCTGTCCCCAAGAAAGGCGGAGGCATATGTATAGAGGTGTGTTACTGCAAATACTTCCACATCGTTTTCCACAAGCGAGCGTGTAATTTGGCAGCAGATCTCCGAGCCTTCCGGCTCGTTGGTGGAGGCAAAGGATTCGTTAAACAATACCAGGGAGCCGCGCTGCAGGCGGCCGGCAATAATGTCCATGCGTTCAAGTTCTTCGTCCAGCTTGCCGCTTTTCATCCAGGCATCTTCTTCCTTTTTGAAATGGGTAAAAACTTCGCGGCGCACAGGTGCGGTGAAGCTTTCCGCCCCGACGGGCATCCCGCACTGTGCCATGAGCTGCGCCTGTCCTATACTGCGGAGAAAAGTTGATTTTCCGCCCTGGTTCGCCCCGGTGATAAGATACAGGCGCTTGCCTGCGGCTTCCAGGGCATTGCCGACAACGGCGGAGCCTGTGGCCAGCGCGAGGCTCATATCATAAAGCCCGCGCCATGAACGTTCATAGCTGTCGTGCGGCAGCAGGGTGGGGATGCAGACCGGCATGCCCAAGCTGTGCATTTTATCGGCCAGGTTAAGGCAGCCGACATAAAAAGCCAGTTCTTTTTGCAGTGTAGCCAGGAAGCTTTGCAGGAATCTGGCGGCCTGCAGCAGAATGTTTTTTGCTTCGCTGACGGCATGCCCGCGGCGCCTGCGCAGGTCTTCAAATTCGTAAAGTCTTTCTTCGGATTTTACGGTATAGGACGGGGACAGCCTCCAGCGCAGCCAGGAGTCCTTTTCCATACGGCGCAGGGTGTAGTCCACTATGCGCAGGTCGCCGCCCAGTTTTGCGCTAAACAAGATGTCTTTGTTTTTTAGTTCACTTAAGTGTTTTTGCACTTCGGAAAAATACTCATCGGTCATTTCCCGGCGCAGGGTGTCAAGCAGGTGCCGGAATCCGGCAGACTGAATGTTTTTCAGGGTTTTCTCCGCAGTATTGCGCAAATCCAGCAGTGTCTTTGTGTAGGCAGCCAATAACTCTACAGCAGCATAAAAATTTTCCAGAACACGTGCAGGTGACGAGAAAAATGCTGGGATACTATCGATGCCGGCTACTGTTTTGTAGAGATTTCTCACGGCGTCCGGGTTTTGGAAGGCGTCTTGCAGTACCGCCTGGCGGTGTTTGATGGCTTCCGGGGATTGCAGGGGACAAAAAAGCGCTTCTTCGCAGCTTTTATGAATTGTACTGTCGCCGTCTGCCATATGTTCCAATATTCGCCCGAGTTCCAGATCGGTATTTAAATAAGTGGGAGTACTGCACTGTAGAAAGGGTTTATCAGAGCAGTGTTCCTGAAACAACAAACAGATTTTCATTTGGCAAGCCTCCCGGACAATTGTTCATATGAAAGCCCGTGTTTTTTAAGCAGTTGAATGGCGTAGGCAAGGCCGTCAGGGGGCTTGCGCATAATTCTAAATGTCCGCTCGGCGCTGCCGTCTTCCTTGACAATACTCATCATGCTCACAGTTTCCGGACCGTGTCTTGCCAGGTCATCAAGGAAGGTGACAACTATGGCAGGCGCACCCAGCTCAACGAGATCTTCCATCATACGCTTGCCGAGGGAAAGGGCATCCCTGAGCGTAGTTGAACTGAATATCTCGTTGATTATGATAATGCTCTGCCGGGTAGCCAGACCCAGCAGTCTGTGCAGGCGGAGCAGATCGTCCTGCAGTTTGCCGCTTAGCTCGGACAGTTCTTCTTCACGCTCGAAATGGGTCAGGATATTGTCGCACAGGTACAGTGCCGCCCTGCGTCCCGGAACGCAAAGGCCGAGAGCAGCCAGGTAATGCAGCTGGCCGAATGCACGGGCAAAAGTGGTTTTCCCGCCCTGGTTGGCCCCCGTTATAACAAAGATGTGTTCGGGACTTTTCATTTCAAAGTCATTTGTCACAACAATATCCGGCTTATTGATATTCCTCTGGGCCAGTGCCAAGTCAAAGCCGTCGATGCAGTAAAGATGTTCTGCGCTTTTGCAGAGCTTGGGGTAGCAAAAAGAAAGGCCGCGCCGGCGCAGGGGCATTATATAATTCAGCCACAGGAGGTAAAACTGTATTTCACGGCAGAAGCGGAAAATGGTCTCATCGCCGAAGTTTTTATATTGCAGGCAGAATTTTTTAAAGTCCGCAAAAATATCCTTATACAGCTCCGCTACCATGTCTAGTATGATTGCTTCCATGCGGATATCGGGCATTTCTTCTATGTGCCTGACGCTGTATTTTTCTGACTCCTCCCGGGTGAATCTTGCCAAAAGGGAGAGCAGTTCCCTGGCGTGGTCTGCCTGCCCTTCATAGCGGCGAATGCGTATTGTATCGTTTTGGATAAGCACACAGAACTCGACAGATGACAGTTTGCTGCGCAGCCGCCTGTAGTGATTCTGCATTTTATTAAATTCCTCCGAAGCCGCGTACTGTTCCAGGTATTCCGCAAAACGGCGCAGCCCGGCAGAACGGAAGCTTCTTTTGGCAATCTCTGAAGAAAATGTTGAGATCGTGTTGCAGTACCTTTCCACACAATGCAAAAACCGCCCGCGCGTTAGATAGTTGTCATATTCCTTTTCCATGGTAGCAATTAAAGTGCGGATTTCTTTCAGAGTTTCACTGACCGCGTAGATCTCATTTGCAAAAGCGGTAAACATTGTGCGGAGACTGTCGTCTTCCAGTTCGTGCAGCACTTCCTGGCGATAGGAGATAACCTCCGGGTCCTGCAGCGGCGTGTAAAAGACATCCTTCAGCCCGAAATCCATTTGGACTTTTTTGCCAAAGGCTTCTTCTCTCATCAAAATGGAGTCGAAAATCCGGTTAAGGTGCAGATCCTGAAAATACTCCGGCTCGCTTTGCCGCCGCGGCCGGTCATGTTGTTCCTTGATGGGAAACAAAACACTGTAAAACAATTTGCCTCCTTTCCCTGCAAGCAACCAAAATACATGCAGGTGTTCCATGATACCGGCAGTTGCTAAAATCTTTCAATATTCCTGGTGTTTGTCAAATCTTTGCCACAAATATACTTTCTGCAGACAAGCCTTCTTCCCTGCAACTGTGTGCGGATTGTTTTTTTCCATGATATAATGTGATTATACTGAGAGGGAAAAGAGGAAGTCATTTATAACAAACTGAAAGGAGTACGGAGAGATGGGGAGATTTATGCAAAGAGCAGCCAACCGGGATTATTCCAAGGAATGGCAGGCACCGGGAAGTCTTCCCTGGCTTATGCAAAGACCCAAGGAACCCATTGAAAAGAGGGTCATCAGCGTCAGAGACAACTATGTACGCTGTGTCAAAGGGAACAAGCCTTATTGGATGCCGGCATATTTTTATGAATCGGATATTATTTGGCCGGATGCCATAGAGGAACACCCTGTTCCGGAAGTTGACGGCTATGACTGGTGGGGTGTTTATTGGGTAATGGTGGAATCGGCCGGCGGCATGATAACCAAACCGGGAATAAGGACAATATCCGAATTCTCAAAATGGAAAGAGGAACTTGAATGGCCCAATTTGACGCTGGTGGATTTCAAA
>DGEC01000048.1 GCA_002385745.1 Firmicutes bacterium UBA3936 | reverse complement strand
TTCTCCATTGTTTCACATCCTTTTTTATTGCGATTAATTGCAAGATAAAGTATTATAAGTATTATAGCATACGGAAGAACTTTAGAAGTATAATTAATTTTTTACATCAAAGTTTTGCAGAGGCAGGGAATAATTGCCCGCAAAGCGAATAATGCCTTATAATGCAAAGAGGGGTTATTTGCCGTGTACATAGCAGCAGGATGCGGCATACTATAATTAAATTGTATGGAGGTAGGTAACAGTGATTATTATCGGTGAAAAAATTAATGGATCAATTCCATCTGTCGGTAAAGCAATTGCAGCAAAAGACGAAGATTTTATTAAGAATCTGGCTATAGCACAGTCGGAAGCAGGAGTTGACTATATAGACGTCTGTGCTTCTGTTGAAGAAGGTGAACTGGAGACAATGGAGTGGTTGATCAACCTGGTGCAGGAAGTTACGGATACACCCATTGCCGTTGACAGCCCCAGTGCCCGTGTGTGCGCTGAAGCATTAAAATTTTGCAAGCGTCCCGGACTGGTAAACTCTGTTTCCATGGAAGGCGACAAAATTGATGTGGTTTTCCCTGTAATTGCAGATACAGAGTGGGAATGCGCGGCACTCCTGTGTGATGATACGGGAATACCGAAAAGTGCGGAAAAACGCCTGGAGGTGTTTGCAGAAATTATGAAGCGGGCCAAGGAGTATAATATTGATCCTTCCCGCCTGCATATTGACCCGCTGGTCGAGATGCTCTGCACCTCCGAAGACGGTATAAATATGATTGTCGAAGTAATAAGGGAGATCAAGAGGCAGTATCCGACAATCCATGTGACAGGAGCTATAAGCAATATATCTTTTAACCTGCCTGAACGCAGATTGGTTAACCAGGCCTTTGCCGTCCTGGCCATTGATGCCGGTATGGACAGCCTTATTCTGGATCCGCTGAACAAAGACTTGATGGGGATGATCTATGCCACGGAAGCCCTTTTGGGCAGGGATGAATACTGCATGGAATATATAGGGGCGTACCGGCGGGGCTTGTTTGGCAAAAAGAAGTAAGGCCTGCAATATAGAATAATAAGCAAAAAGGAGGCGTTAATGTGTTAACCAAAAGGGAGAACTTGTTAGAAACTATCAGAGGAGGAACACCGGATAGATTTGTTAACCAGTATGAGGCTTTCGGTCTCGTTTTTGGTGATCCGCTGATGGAGCTTGCGGGCCCGCAGCCGGAAAAGGGCGGCCCCCCGATTGTTAACGGCTGGGGTGTAACCATGGTCTTTCCCGAGCACGTGCCCGGTGCTTTTCCCGTGCATGACGATGAACACAAAGTCCTCAAAGATATTACCAAGTGGAAAGAGGTTGTCAAAGCCCCGCCCACGGAAGTTCCTGATAAAGACTGGGAATTTATTAAGGCAATGGCGGCACAGGTTGACCGCAACGAGCAGTTCCTTACCGTTTTTGGCGCTCCCGGCATCTTTGAACAGCTGCATTATCTGATGGGTATGGACGATACGCTGATTAACTTTTACGAAGAGCCGGAGGCCATGCATGAGCTGATAGACTACATAACCGATTACAGGCTGAGGTATGCCGCACAAATAGTCAAATATGTCAAACCCGAATGCATCCTTCAGCATGACGACTGGGGCAGCCAGATTTCTTCTTTCATGTCCCCGGCCATGTTTGAGGAGTTTCTCCTCCCGGCTTATAAAAAGCTGTATGGTTTCTATAAAGAAAACGGTGTGGAGCTGATTGTGCACCACAGTGATTCCTACGCGGCAAACCTGGTGCCCTACATGATTGAAATGGGCATTGATATCTGGCAGGGCTGCCTGTCAACCAACAACACACCGGAACTGATTGAAAAATACGGCGAGAAAATTACCTTCATGGGTGAAATAGACAACGGTTTAGTAGATAAAGAAGGCTGGTCAAGGGAAGAAATTCGCAAAGTCGTTGAAGAGGCATGCAGAAGGTGTGGGACAAAATACTTTATTCCTTCCACAACCATGGGGTTGCCGATGAGCGTATATCCCGGGGTCTATGAGACGGTATCTGAAGAGATTGACCGCATGAGCAAAGAAATGTTTAAATAAATAAACCGGAAAGTAGAAAAGGAGGAAAATACAATGTCAAAACTGGAAGCTGTAAAAGCTGCTGTGGAAGCAGGGAAGACGAAAGTCGTGGGCGATCTGGTCCAGGAGGCATTGGACGCGGGGCATAAAGCCAACGAGATTCTTGCCGTCATGATTGATGCTATGGAAGTTGTCGGGGACAAGTTTTCTGCGGGGGAAATTTTTGTTCCGGAAATGCTTATTGCCGGAAAAGCCATGCAGAAGGGCGTTGAAGTTTTGAAGCCGGAGCTGGCCGGCGAAGGTGCACCGGCTTTGGGTAAGTGCATTATCGGTACTGTTGCCGGAGACCTTCACGATATCGGCAAAAATCTTGTTGCTCTGATGATAGAAAGTGCAGGTTTTGAAATGATTGACTTGGGTGTGGACGTGCCTGCCGAGAAATTTGTTGAAACAATCAGAGCCAATCCCGATGTTAACATTGTTGCCCTTTCAGCCCTGCTGACAACAACAATGCCGGCAATGAGGGATACGGTCAAGGCGATCAGGGAAAGCGGCCTGACAGGCTTCAAAATCATTGTCGGCGGAGCTCCCATTACCCAGGAGTTTGCCGATGAAATCGGTGCCGATGCCTATGCCCGTGATGCCGGCGCAGCTGCCGTTAAAGTTAAGGAATTAGTTAAAGGTTAATTTATAAGGGAAAAGGACCTGAAAGGCAAAAGCCTTTCAGGTCCTTTTTCTTTGCTTGCCGTTTGCTTGTCTATCCAAGAAAGTTTTCTGTTCTTCTGATAATATCGTTTTGCAGGTCTTCATTTAGCTCGACGAAATAAGCCGAGTACCCGGCAATCCGGACCACCAGGTCGCGGTAGCTGTCCGGGTCTTTCTGAGCGGCTCTCATCACATCGGCGCTGACAATATTATACTGTACTTCCATGCCGCCGTCTTCAAAATAAGCCTTTGTCATATCGCGCAGTGCGGCTTTAGCCTCTTCAGTGTTGACTGCTGCCGGGTGAATGCGAAGATTGAGAGCAATACCGTCCATGTAGCGGGTTTGGTCATAGCAGAGAGACGAGTTGAATACCGCGGTCGGTCCGTTTTTGTCCCTGCCCTGGGCCGGAGAAGCGGCGTCTGCCAGGGGTTCTCCCGTTTTCCTACCGTCGGGGGTAGCCCAGGTATGATAGCCCTGAGCAATGTGGTCCGCCGCTCCGTAGAGGCCTGCCTTGTAGACCTTGGATCTGGTGCTGTAGCACTGGCGGCATAGTTCATAGTAGAGGTCACAGACCCATTTCATCTGCTCATCGGCATAGGGGTCGCCGTTGCCGAAATGGGGTACCTCGTTTAAAATCCGCTGCCGCAGTATTTCATGACCTTCCCAGTTG
The DNA here is from genome assembly GCA_002385745.1 of Firmicutes bacterium UBA3936. Classification (GTDB taxonomy): domain Bacteria; phylum Bacillota; class Dethiobacteria; order Dethiobacterales; family Dethiobacteraceae; genus DTU027. The sequence goes on along the minus strand of DGEC01000048.1, from coordinate 1,967 downwards.
GCCATGACGGCATCATAAAGTTCTTTGGCTGTACAGAGCTTTTTGTCAAAAACCATGTATTTAATGGTGGTCAGAGAATCGGCTATCGTTGCCAGACCCGTGGCCGTACCGCCGTAGGAGTTGTATTTTGCCCCGCCGCAGACGCAATCCTTGCCTGATTCCATGCAGCCTTCTATGGAGATGGACAGTGATGCGTGGGGTGCATGATACATTGTCAGATATTCGGTGTAATTATTCATTGTTACATGCCAATTATGAATGTATTCGCACATGGCCCGGAATGCGGCTTTTACTTCTTCAAAAGACTTCATTTCGTAGAGATAGCCTGTTTTCAACTCTGCCTGCTGGCCGTTAAAGGGATTTATCCCGTTATTAAGGGCCATGACAAGCACTACTCCGTAATGGATGCTGGCATGGGGGGCATGCATGCCGTTGCCGGACGGATAGTCATTTCCGGAGCCGACGATTTCCTGGCAGCCAATGAGGCTGTAATCGCGGGCGTCCCTGAGTCCAAAGTCCAATTCCTTTACAAGGCTGGGGATGATAACTTCGTCGTTTTGGAAAAGGGGCAGCCCGCCGACCAGTTTGCTGGTCTCAATGGCACAATCCCAGAGTTCGTCGGGAGTGTTTTTGTTTATACGCAGGGAAATAGTCGGGTCATGAAGCATGAGACGTCCCATAGTTTCCAGAACCATATATGTTACCAGGTTGGTGGCGTCTTCACCGGTATCAGGGGCAACTCCTCCAATAGTGGTATGCTGGTAGGTATTGCCAACTCCGGTAGTTTCCACGAGCCTCCCGGGACCTCCGGTATAAAAACAGTTGGCTTTCAGGAAAAAGGCATCCACAATCTCCTGGGCCTTGTCCAGGGTAAGGCGGCCGGCTTCGAGGTCTGCCCTCAAAAACGGCCAGGTATACTGGTCAAAGCGGCCGAGAGCTATGGCCGGGTGGGGAGCATCCATAGCCAGGAAAAGCCTGTACATCAAAACTGCCTGGCAGGCTTCCCAGAAAGTGCGGGCAGGCTTTTCGGAAATCCACAGCAGCCCTTCGCCCATCATTTCCAGCTCCGCTTTCCGTTCTTCATCGTGGCAGGTTCTTGCCTTTGCCAGACAGGCTTCGCCGTACCGCTTAATCATAATGGAGGCCGCGTCACAGGCAATCACTGCAGATTTGTAGAACATGTATTTATCCATATCCTCCCCCATCAGATTGCCTTTGTGGGCGTCTATCCAATCCTGGGCCTGCTTGCGGATGGCGCCGTAGCCGACATTAATTATTTTTTCATAGCCCGGTGTGAGATGGCCGGTAGGGATCATCATGATGGGCATAATGCCGTAGCTGGAGGCCTGCAGCTTTACGAATTCTTCATAGCCGTCCGGCTGCCAGGCTTCAGCCGTTTCTCCTATTGTCCTTCCCCGCCAGTATTCCCTGATGGAAGCCAGGGCTTCCACATCTTCCGGTGCGATGCAGAGCCTGATTTCCTCATCGTCAGGATTGTGATACAGTCCGTCTTCCCGCAGGGTCCATTCTCCCTTTTCGATCACATCGAGAATCCATTCTCCGTTTTTCCATTCCGGGTAGATGCAAGAGCCGAGGAAATGCTTCCCCAAATTGCCGACAAAAATTTCATTATCCTCAACCCGGACGGTCATCTTTGAACAGATATCATAGGTGGCCAGCGGGATTTTTATAATGGGCACAACATTTTCATTTTTTTTGTAGGACTCAGTGATAATAAGAGCCCTTTCTGCATCGTACTGAATAACCCTGTTGCGAATCTGCTGCCGGATTTGCTTCATGCGGTCAGTTACCGACCTGAATTTGTACATCATCTGCTCTCCTTTCATGAATATTCTTCGCCCTTTTTTGGAATTACGCCATTGCGCATTTGCTGTTATTATTGTTATTATAATATATCTGCTGCAGTTGTGTATAGCATCATGCCGAAAAGTTGTACATTTTGCGGC
>DGEC01000091.1 GCA_002385745.1 Firmicutes bacterium UBA3936 | reverse complement strand
GTCCTGCAGACACAGAAAACGGGTTCCGGTGTCATAATTGATTCCGGCGGGATTATTGTGACAAACAACCATGTTATTGACGGTGCGGACCAGATTTTTGTCGTTCTGGGGGAAGGAGAGGAATACGAGGCGGAGGTTGTGGGAGCCGACGCCATTACTGATATTGCGGTGCTTAAAATAGACAAAACAAACCTGCCGTCTGCTTCTTTCGGAGACTCCAGCAAAGTTGTGGTCGGCGAGACGGTTATTGCCATCGGCAACCCCCTGGGACTTAATTATTCGCAGACGGTTACAGTCGGTCATATCAGCGCCAAGGAACGTTCCATCACTCTAAACCAGACAGTTTTTAATGTAATTCAGACAGACGCCGCCATTAATGCCGGCAACAGCGGCGGGCCCCTGGTTAACTTAAAGGGGGAGATCATTGGCATTAATACTGCCAAGGTACAACAGAGCGGTGTTGAAGGAATCGGTTTTGCCATCCCATCCAACGAGGTCAAAAGAATAACGGAAGAGTTAAGGGAAAAAGGCAGGATTGTACGCCCCTGGCTGGGAATATACTCCGGCATTAACGATAATGTCAGTGAGATGCTGGCCAGGCAGCTGAACCTGCCCGTTGATTACGGCGTGATTGTGCAACAAGTTGTTAAAGACGGGCCTGCCGACAGAGCAGGTATGGAGCAGGGAGATATTATTATCAGTTTTGCCGGGGAGAAAATAGACAGTTTCCGCAAATTGCAGGAGGCTGTGAGAAAACGGCAGGTGGGCGACACGGTGGAAATTGTCGTCATACGCAACCGTAAAGAAGAATTAAAGCTTACTGCTACTCTTGCGGAAATGCCCCAGGACAAATAATAAGCTGCAAACAGGCGGCCGGGCGGCCGCCTGACTGTTTCTCTTTTTACCCATAAGAAAACGGAGTTGGAGAGAATGCGTGTTATACTGTTTTTTATAGACGGCCTTGGCCTGGCTCCCGCCTGCTTGACAAATCCCCTGGCTGCCCTGGATTTGCCTTTTCTGCAGAAACTGCTTGGCGGGAAAAAGCTGACAGCAGAAGCTCTTGGCTCCCATGGCAGTTCTGTTCTTTTGGCTTTGGACTCCTGTCTTTCCGTTCCCGGAGAACCGCAAAGCGCTACCGGACAGACTACCCTTTTCACCGGTGTTAATGCCGCTTTGGCCGTTGGCCGCCATATCCGGGGCTTTCCGACACAGCCGCTGCGCAGGCTTTTGGCAAAGGAAGGCTTATTGCAAAAGGTGATTTTTCTCGGGAAGACCGCCCTGTTTTTAAACAGCTACCGGCCGCAGTTTTTTGAGGACGGTTTCGGCAGCCGCCGGCTCTACTCCGTTACCACCTGGCTTAATTATTATGCGGGACTGCCCTTTTTGACACTGGACGATCTGGTCTCCGGCAGGGCAGTAAATAATGATATTACAAACGAACAGTTGATAGCGCTTAATTATCAGGTGCCCCGCAGGGAACCGGAGGAAGCGGGGAAAATACTGGCTCAAAGAGCCGGTGAAGTGGATTTTCTGCTTTTCGAATACTTTTTGACTGATAAATACGGGCATGAGCGGGACCGGGAAAAAATTGCCGCTGCACTGCTCTCTATTGACCGTTTCCTGGAAGGTATTTTTGCCGGCCTCGATACGGAAAACACTCTTTTTATTCTGACGAGCGACCACGGCAATCTTGAGGACCTTTCCACGGCAGGGCATACAAAAAACCCCGTGCCTTTGCTGCTGGTCGGTCCGGGCCTTGCGGGTCTGCCGGAAATGAGAGATTTAACGGCAATGACGCCCTTTGTTCTGCAGCGGCTGCAGGATGCTTCTGCCGGCGGGGCTTGCAGCACGGACAGTTTCCGCTTGGGGTAATCCTTGCAACAGGTTAAAGTAAAAAACAAGGACGGATGTTTTTGCTCTTTCCGGGAGATAGCGTAAAATATGGTAATTGCTTTAATGACCAGAGAGGAAATTTGTTTATAACGAAGAAATACAAGAGTAACAAATCTTCAAAGGGAGGGTCTATTATGGCAATGTCGGAAAAAAGTTGTGACTACTTTTTGGAAGTACTCGCATCAAATGCACCTACACCGGGCGGCGGTGGGGCGGCGGCTATGGGCGGTGCCATTGGCATGGCTTTATCCAATATGGTAGGCAATCTTACCATCGGTAAAAAAAGATATGCTGATGTAGAGGATGAAGTTAAAGAACTGGTTGAGCGCGGAACAAAAATTATTGCTGACTTAAAGATGCTGGTGGACAAGGATGCAGAGGTTTTTGAACCCCTGTCGAAAGCTTACGGACTGCCCAAGGATACGCCGGAACAGGCTGCTCATAAAAAGAAAACACTTGAGGAGTGCTCCAAACTGGCTTGTTCCGTACCCATGGAAATTATGCGTAAAGCATCTGAGGGGATAAAAATACATCAGCGTATGGGACAGATTGGCACAAAGATTGCCATTTCAGACGTGGGCTGCGGGGTGGCGTTTTTAAAAGCAGCGTTAATCAGCGCTTCTTTGAATGTTATAATTAACCTTGGCTCCATAGAAGACGAAAAATTTATTGCTGAAACCACGGCTGAAATGGACCGCCTTTTGGAAGAGGGGCAAAAAATTGCCGATGAGACGCTTGAAGCGGTAATCAGTAAGATTAAGAAATAAGCAATGCAGAAAATTTATGTTTGGAGGAATCAAAGTGGCTGAATTGTTAAAAGGAAAACCAGTTGCCGATGCCATAAAGGAAGACCTGGTAAACCGGGTAGCGGCACTAAAGGCTAAGGGTATAACCCCGAAGCTTGGCTTTATCCGGGTCGGAGAACGTCCGGACGACCTGTATTACGAAGGAGGGGCGAAAAAAACCTGTGACGGCATTGGTATTGCCTACGAGGTATTTGCCTATCCTGAGGATATCTCCCAGGAGGAATTCGAAAAGGCTGTTATTGCAGTAGGGGCAAACCCTGAAATCAACGGCATCCTGATGTTTTCTCCCCTGCCGGAATCTCTGGACGAGAAAAAAATCCGCTCTTTAATTCCCGTGGAAAAGGATGTGGACTGCCTGACGGTTGGCGGCGCCGGCAAGGTTTTTACAGATGACCTGACCGGCTTTCCTCCCTGCACGCCAACGGCCTGTATGGAAATATTGAAGCACTACGGGATTCCCCTGCAGGGGAAAAGGGTGACGGTGATCGGGCGTTCCCTGGTGGTGGGCAAACCGGTGTCAATGCTCCTGATGCGGGAGAATGCGACCGTTACCATCTGTCATTCCCGGACAGTCAACCTGCTCGCCGTCTGCCGGGAAGCCGAAATACTGGTGGCGGCAATCGGCCGGGCTAAAATGATTAATGCAGATTATGTGAGAGAAGGACAGATAGTCATTGACGTAGGCATTAATCCCGATCCGGACAGGCCGGGCAAATACTGCGGCGATGTGGACTTTGATGCGGTTGAACCGCTTGTGGCCAAAATTACGCCGGTGCCCGGGGGAGTCGGCTCTGTTACAACGGCCGTCCTCTGTAAACATACTGTTATGGCCTGCGAAATGCAAAACGGCCTTGCTTAAAAAAACAAGCCGCCCCGGAAACGGGGCGGCTCTTTTTAGCAGCAAGTAGGCTCAAGCGAGCCGGTGGACAGAAAGGTTTTTTTTCGGTATAATACATGCGGTTTCAGAGTTAACTGCCGGGAGGAATTTGTATGTCTCAAAGCTATGATGTGGCAATAATCGGCGGCGGGCCGGCGGCGATTTTTGCAGCTTATGAGCTTGCAGAAAAAAGCCCTTCTCTCAGTACGGCTATTTTTGAAGCGGGAGATGATATTTATTCCCGCAGCTGCCCTATTGCCCAGGGAAAAACAACGGAGTGCAAACAATGCAAATTTTGCGGCGTAATGCACGGGTTCGGCGGTGCCGGCGCTTTTTCCGACGGCAAGTATAACTTTACAGCAAAATTTGGCGGCTGGCTTGCCGATTACCTGTCCGAAAAACAGATTCTGGAGTTAATTGATTATGTGGACAAGATTAACCTTTCCTACGGCGCGCCGCATGATATATACAGCACAGCAGGCAGCTCCCTGGCCAAAAAAGCCCTGGCCCATGATTTGCATTTGCTGCATGCACAGGTGCGGCATATGGGGACGGAAAACAATTACCGCGTTTTATGCGGCCTGTATGAGCATTTGCGGGAAAAGTGCCAAATCTACTGTAATACCTGCGTAACTGAAATAATTCCGGCGGAAAACGGTTTTCGCCTGCAGACGGACCGGGGAGAATTTGTCTCCCGCTATTTGATAGCCGCTCCCGGCCGTGCCGGTTCGGACTGGTTTGCCGGCCAGTGCAAAAAGCTGGGCCTGTCGCTATTCAGCAACCAGGTTGACGTGGGTGTCAGGGTGGAACTGCCCGCGGAGATTTTTGATCACATTACTGAGGAAGTTTATGAAGCGAAACTTCTTTACCGTACCAAACAGTACGGCGACCTGGTCCGCACTTTCTGCATGAACCCCAGGGGGTATGTGGTGGCGGAAAACACGGACGGAGTTATTACCGTCAACGGACACAGCTATCATGATAAAAAAAGACAAAGCCAGAACACCAATTTTGCGCTGTTGGTCAGCAACCGCTTTACGGAGCCGTTCAATGAACCCCACCAGTACGGGAAACGCATTGCTTCTTTTTCCAATCTGCTCTCCGGAGGAGTGCTCCTGCAGCGATTCGGCGATTTAATCAAAGGCCGGCGAACCAACGAACACCGCCTTTCTCAAAGCTTCACCAGGCCCACGCTGCAGGCAACTCCCGGAGATTTAAGCCTGGTTTTGCCAAAACGGCACCTGGACAATATTATTGAGATGATCTATGCCCTGGATAAAATTGCCCCGGGTACTGCCAATAACGATACCCTCCTTTACGGTGTGGAAGTCAAGTTCTACAGCTCACGACTGAAGCTTTCCAAGGAACTGGAGACGGAAATTCCCAATATGTTTGCCGTCGGCGACGGTGCCGGGATAACCCGGGGGTTATCGCAGGCCAGCGCCAGCGGTGTCTATGTAGCCCGGGTTGTCAGTGAGCGTGCAGCTAAAAATAAGCAGTAATATATATCTGTTCCGGCTGCAAAGAGCAAAACAGGCAAAAGAGAGAAAAAAAGTACATCCTTATCTATACAAGATAGTACAGGTATGTTATAATTAGGTAAATGAACGGGTTCAGATCGGATGCCCTGTTTTTAAAAAAATTGTCAAACAATTCTAACAAGGTGGGAGGAATTATGTCAAAAGAACTGGAGCTCTTGACAGACCAAGTCTGTGCCGGGTATGGATATGACCCTGTTAATCTTCTGCCGATTTTACAGGAAATTCAGCAACGATCGGAAGGCAACTATATCAGTGAAGAAGCGGCCAGGATTATTGCCCGGAAACTGAATATCACGGAAAGCAGAGTATATGACGTGGTAACCTATTTCTCCGCTCTTTCCGCTGTCCCCAGGGGAGACGTCATTGTTCAAATCTGCAATTCTACAACCTGCAGCATTTGCGACAACCGGGAACTTGTCACCTGGTTTGAAGATGAACTGGGCGTCAAAGTCGGGGAAACCACGCCTGACAACAAGTTTACCTTGATTTACACGCACTGTATTGGCGCCTGTGACATTGCCCCGGCGGTAAGGATCAATCATGATGTTTACGGCGGGCTGACCAGGGAAAAAGTGAGAGAATTAGTTGCTTCATACCGGGCAAAGGAGGCAGTAAAATGAAACAGGTACACGAGGTGCATTTTATTACTGAACTGTTTGGCAAATACGACGGCAGCAGCCTGCAGTCATATTTGGAGGCAGGCGGTTTTAAACCGCTGCAGCAACTGCTGGCCGGAGGTTCTGAAAAGATTCTAAAGGAAATTGACGAGTCCGGGCTGCAGGGCAGGGGCGGCGCAGCCTATCCTACGGGGAGAAAACTGCGCCAGTTTCTGTCCGAGAAAGCACCGCGGAAATTTGTTGTCTGCAACGCCGATGAAGGTGAACCGGGAACTTTCAAGGACCGGGAACTGCTGAGACGCAATATCTACCAGGTCATCGAAGGGATGATCATCACTGCCGTCTGCACGCAGGCAGGAGAAGGAATTATTTATGTGCGTGAAGAGTATACCAATATTCACGACCATATCGAGCAGGCCATTGAAAGCTGTTATCAGCATAATTACCTGGGCAAAAACATTTTAGGTTCTGGATTCAGTTTTGAATTAAGGCTTTTCAGCGGGGCGGGATCCTATGTTTGCGGGGAAGGCTTTGCCATGTGCGAAAGCATGGAAGGCAAAAGCGGCAGGCCCAGAACCAAACCGCCTTATGTCAAGCAGGCAGGTTTTTTGAATTTGCCTACCCTTGTGATTAACACGGAAACCTTAAGCGCCATAGTCAGCATTATCAGGCACGGAGCTCATGAGTTCCGGAAATACGGGACGGCCGAAAGCCCGGGTACCAAATTGATCAGTGTTTCGGGCAAAGTGGAACGGCCGGGCGTTTATGAAATACCTTTTGGCCTGACAATCAATGAAATTGTAAACGGACTCGCCGGCGGCATGAAGAACGGCAAAAAGGGAAACTTCGTACAAATCGGCGGAGCTTCCGGCGGGATTCTGCCGGCCAGGCTGTGGGATACAAAGTATACTTATGAGGATTTTAGCAGGGCCGGGATGAGTGTTGGTTCCGGAGCCATTGTGGTGGCGGATACGGAGACAAAGCTCCTGGATTATTTGAAAGTAGTGCAGGACTTTTTTAACCATGAAAGCTGTGGAAAATGTACGCCCTGCCGGGAGGGCAACCGGCAGCTGCGCATTATATTCGATAAAATTGCAGCCGGTACGGCCACGGCAGAAGATTTTTACAGGATGGAGATAGTGCTTGATGTAATGGGAAGCACGTCGCTGTGCGGCTCCGGCAAAACGGAAGTTGTTCCCTTTAATACGGCAATAAAATACTTCCCCGAAGAATTTGCTGTCTTTGCCGAATTTGAGAAAAGGGCGGTGATTTAAGTGAAAACAGTAATGTTAACCATAGAAAAGAAAGTTACCCTGACCATCGACGGCAAAAAAGTGACCGTGCCTGAAGGAACAACAGTCCTGGAAGCCGCCAAGACGGCAGGAATCCATATTCCCACCCTGTGCTACCTGGAGGATATCAATAAGGTGGGAGCCTGCCGGATATGCACGGTGGAAGTGAACAACCGCCTGCAGGCAGCTTGTATTTTGCCCGCAGAAGAAGGCATGGTTGTTAAGACCAACACGTCCAGAGTCAGGCAGTTGAGAAAACATATTTTAGCCCTGATTCTAGCCAACCATGACAGCAACTGCCCCACATGCATCAGAAACAACAACTGTGAACTGCAGACACTTGCCAACGAACTTAATTTAAGGGAAGAGATTTTTGAGCGTGAATATGCACGCCATGTTGACGATATGTCGCCTTCCGTCGTCAGGGACGACAGCAAATGCATCAACTGCGGCCGCTGCGTCAGTATCTGCAACGAAGTGCAGACGGTCGGCGTGCTTGGTTTTGTGCACCGCAGCGACAGGACTAAAGTTGCCCCTGTCTATGACAAGTCTCTGGCTGAACTGTCCTGCATCAACTGCGGACAGTGCATTGTCAACTGCCCGGTGGGCGCCCTGCGTGAAAAGGACAATACGGATCTGGTCTGGGAGGCGCTGGCAGACAAGAGTAAATATGTGATTGTACAGACGGCTCCTGCAGTCAGAGCGGCTTTGGGAGAAGAGTTTGGGCTGCCTATAGGCACCGGGGTCACCGGCAAAATGGTGGCGGCTCTGCGTCGTCTGGGCTTTGACAAGGTTTTTGACACGAATTTTGCCGCCGACGTGACTATCATGGAGGAAGGGACGGAGCTGCTGGGGAGGATTCAGTCGGGAGGCGTTTTGCCGCTGATAACCAGTTGTTCTCCGGGATGGATAAAATTCTGCGAGCACAAGTACCCCGAGCTGATACCCAACCTTTCCAGCTGCAAAAGCCCGCAAAATATGATGGGGGCCCTGTTAAAGAGTCATTATGCCAAGATGAACGGTCTGGATCCCAAGGACATATTTGTGGTTAGTGTAATGCCCTGTACGGCCAAAAAATTTGAAGTACAGCGAGAGGAACTGGAAGTGGACGGCATCAGGGACGTGGATGTTTCCATCACTACCAGGGAGCTTGCCCAGATGATCAAGGAGGCCCGGATTGATTTTCTGCGCCTGGAAGACGAGCATTTTGACGAGTATTACGGAGAATCCACAGGCGCCGCCGTTATCTTCGGAGCCACCGGCGGGGTAATGGAGGCGGCAATCCGCACAGTGGCCGATATACTGACAGGGCAGGAGATAGAAGAGGTCAACTATGAATTTGTGCGGGGTATGGAAGGTGTTAAGGAAGCCAGAATTAAAATCAATGAAGACATTACTCTTAATGTAGCCGTTGTGCATGGAGGCGCAAATATTACAGCCCTGTTGGACAAGGTGAAGAACGGAGAGACAGACTATCACTTCATAGAGGTCATGGCCTGCCCCGGCGGCTGTGTCAACGGCGGCGGACAACCCATTGTGCCGGACAAAATTAAAATGGAAATAAATGTTCCGGTTGAAAGAGCCAAGGCTCTCTACAGGGCCGACAGTGCAGTCAAAAGACGCAAATCGCATCAGAACCCTATGGTGAAAAAACTTTATGAGGATTTCCTGGGAGAGCCCAACAGTGAACTGGCGCACAAGCTGCTGCATACAACTTATGTAAACAGGCAGTAAAACTTACTTCCCTTATTGACAACGGTAGCCGGCTCGGATATAATTATTGTTAAATTTTTAGCACTGGAACCAAAAGCAATGAAGAGGAGAAGTATTTTCCGTCAGTTTTGCCAGAGAGCCGGTGGTGCTGCGAACCGGTAAACGGCGTAGAAGAAAGTCGCCTCGGAGCTGCCCGCTGAAAGCAAAAGCAAGTAGGCGGTGCCGGATCCTGCCCGTTACAGACAGGTTGCCTGAGGCCGGCCGGGCCGGCGAATAAGGGTGGTACCGCGGAAGGAAACCTTTCGCCCCTTAATTTCCCATGGGGCGAAAGGTTTTTTGCATATTGGCAAAGCTAAAAAACAGGAGGAGGCTTTTCAGGTGAGCAGGATTATTTATTTAAACGGCAGTTATGTTAATGAAAACGATGCCAAAGTTTCCGTATTTGACCACGGGTTTCTTTACGGGGACGGAGTATTTGAGGGTATCAGGGCTTATGCGGGCAGGGTTTTCAAACTTGACGAGCATTTGCAGCGTCTTTATGAGTCGGCCAAGTCAATTATGCTTTCCATTCCGGAAAGCTACGGGAAAATGAAAGAGGCCATACTGGAGACCATCCGCCGGAATGAACTGCGGGACGCTTATATACGGGTGGTTGTTTCCAGGGGCGCAGGCGACCTGGGGCTCGACCCCAACAAATGCCCCAAGCCGACAACAGTCATTATTGCCAGCTCCATTGCCCTTTACCCACCGGAGCTGTATGAAAAAGGAATGCCGGTTATTACAGTGCCTACGCGCCGCAATGCTCCCGATGCGCTGGACGCGCAAATTAAATCTCTAAATTACCTGAATAATATCCTGGCCAAAATAGAAGCCAACCGCGCAGGCGTGATGGAATCCGTCATGCTTAATGCCCAGGGCTATGTGACGGAAGCTACCGGAGACAATATCTTTATTGTGAAAAACGGCACTGTCATAACTCCGCCTGCTTATTTGGGGGCCTTAAACGGCATAACCCGGCAGGTAATTCTTGAGGAAGCAAAAAATGCCGGCTATCCGGTTGAGGAAAGGCCCTTTACCAGACATGAACTGTATGTGGCCGATGAGTGCTTCCTGACAGGTACCGCGGCCGAGATAATACCCATAATTTCCGTGGATGGACGGCAAATCGGCAACGGCAAACCGGGTGCAATAACAGTGGATTTAATCGGCCGTTACCGCGCCCTGACAGGAACAACGGGTGAGCCTGTTTATCCGGAGCAATAAATGACGACGGAAGGAGCCTGACAATGAACAGTGATAAAATGATAAAAGGTGTGGAGCGCGCGCCTCATAGATCATTGCTGTATGCCATGGGCTATGTTGAGGAAGAAATAAAAAGGCCGCTGATCGGCATTGTCAATGCGGCCAGTGATTATGTGCCGGGACACAAGCATTTGCACCAGATTGCAGAAGCGATAAAAGCAGGAGTCCGCATGGCCGGGGGAACCCCGCTGGAGTTTTTTACCATCGGTGTCTGTGACGGACTGGCCATGAATCACCGGGGAATGCATTATTCCCTGGCCAGCCGGGAGTTGATTGCCGATTCGGTGGAGGTTATGGTCAGCGCCCACCCCCTTGACGGGCTGGTGTTTATCCCCAATTGCGACAAAATTGTCCCCGGCATGCTAATGGCCGCTGCCCGGCTTGATCTTCCCTCGGTCTTTGTCAGCGGCGGACCGATGCTGGCAGGCCGCCTGCAGGGGAAGGCAGTTGATTTAAACACTGTTTTTGAAGCTGTCGGCAAAGTCCGGGCCGGGCTGATGAGCGAGGAGGAGCTTGCTCTTCTGGAACAGGAGGCTTGCCCGGGCTGCGGGTCCTGCTCAGGGATGTTTACTGCCAATTCGATGAATTGTATCACCGAGGTATTAGGCATGGGGCTGCCCGGGAACGGCACCGTTCCCGCCATGACGGCTGCCCGGGCAAGGCTGGCCAAGAAGGCGGGCATGCGGATTTTGGAGGTTGTCAAGGAAGGGCTTACCCCCAGGCGGATTTTAACGACAGAAGCCTTTGCCAATGCCCTGACGGTGGATATGGCCCTGGGCTGCTCGACAAATACGGTCCTGCACCTGCCGGCGATAGCCCATGAGGCGGGAGTAAAGATAGATCTGGATTATATAAATGAAATCAGCGAAAGGACGCCGCAGCTATGCAAACTGGCTCCCGCCGGAGAGAATCATATTGAAGATTTGTACGCAGCCGGCGGCATTCAGGCAGTTATGAAGCGCCTGGCGGAAAAGGATTTCCTGTTTACAGACTGCCTTACCGTCAGCGGCCTGACAGTGGGTGAACAGCTGGAAGCCGCGCAGATTTTCGACGAAGAAATTATCCGTCCCTTCAGCAAACCATACAGTCAGACGGGCGGGATAGCCGTCCTGAGGGGCAATTTGGCCCCGGACGGCGCTGTGGTTAAGCAGGGGGCTGTCGCGCCGGAAATGTTGAAAAAGACAGGACCTGCCCGGGTTTTTGACAGTGAGGAGGCGGCGGTTGAAGCCATTTTAAGCGGTACAATAAAAAAAGGCGATGTGATTGTTATCCGCTATGAAGGTCCGAAAGGCGGACCGGGTATGCGGGAGATGCTGACCCCGACGGCAGCAGTGGCCGGGATGGGGTTGGACAAAGATGTGGCGCTGATTACGGACGGGCGTTTTTCCGGAGCAACCAGAGGCGCCGCTATCGGCCATGTTTCACCGGAAGCAATGGAGCGGGGGCCCATAGCGGTGGTGCGGGACGGGGATTTAATTGCCATTGATATTCCCGGCCGCAAGCTGGATCTGCTAATTTCAGAGGAAGAGATGCAGAGACGGCTACAACAGCTGCAACTGCCCAGACCGAAAGTAACTACAGGCTATCTGGCCCGTTATGCCGGCCTGGTGACAAGCGCCAGTACAGGGGCGATTTTCAGGGAGGTTTGAGCAAATGAAATTAAGCGGAGCGCAGATGGTTATTGAGGCGCTGAAAAGGGAGGGCGTTGAGGCCGTTTTCGGGTATCCCGGCGGGAAAGTCCTTGATTTATTTGACCATCTTTATAATTCGGAACTGGCTTACTATATGTCGCGCCATGAGCAGGGAGCAATCCATGCCGCCGACGGTTATGCCCGTGTTACAGGCAAACCCGGGGTGATCTTCACCACATCCGGCCCCGGGGCAACCAACTTGGTTACCGGTATAGCCAATGCCTATATGGACTCTGTGCCACTGGTTGTCTTTACCGGACAGGTGGCAACTTCTTTAATTGGTACCGATTCATTTCAGGAAGCGGATATCTTCGGGATAACCCTGCCCATAACCAAGCACAACTACCTGGTTACCAGTGTGGAGGAACTCCCAAGGATTATCAGGGAAGCTTTCCATCTTGCTTCTACAGGCCGTCCGGGACCGGTTTTGATTGACCTGCCTACCGATGTTCAGTCTGCCGTGAGCGATTTCAGCTACCCCACAGAGGTCAGGATACCGGGCTACAATCCCACGGTAATCGGGCACCCGGGGCAGATTAACCGGGCTGCCAAAGCCATTGCCCGCGCCAAAAAGCCTGTCCTGTACGCAGGCGGCGGCGTGATTATTTCCGGCGCTTCCGAGCTTTTAAGACAGCTGGCGGAAAAAGCGGAAATTCCCGTGGCAACAACACTTATGGGGATTGGCAGTTTTCCCGGCGATCACAGCCTGTCTTTGGGCATGCTGGGCATGCACGGAACTTACTGGGCCAACATGGCTGTCACTGAAGCAGACTTGATTATTGCCGTGGGGGCACGCTTTGATGACCGGGTGACGGGCAAGTTGAGCTCTTTTGCCCGGGAGGCAAAAATTATTCATATTGATATTGACCCGGCGGAAATCGGCAAGAACGTGACTGCAGACATTCCAATTGTCGGTGATGTGAAAAACATCCTGTCCGAACTGCTTAAAAAGGCAGCGGAAAAAAAGCATGCAAAATGGCTGGCCCGTATTGCGGCCTGGAGAAAGGATTGCCCGCTGCATTATGACATGAAGGCAGACGGCCACATACCTCCTCAATACGTGATTGAAGCCATTTACGAGGCGACGGGCGGAGAGGCCATTATTGCCACGGAGGTAGGTCAGCACCAAATGTGGGCGGTACAATACTACCTTTACAAAAGGCCCCGTACACTGATTACTTCCGGGGGGCTTGGCACTATGGGGTACGGACTGCCGGCTGCCATAGGCGCCCAGATTGCCGCTCCGCAGGAGACTGTTTTCTGCATTGCCGGTGACGGCAGTATTCAGATGAATATACAGGAGCTGGCCACTGCCGTTGCCTATAATCTCCCGGTTAAAATTGCCATTATCAACAACGGTTATCTGGGAATGGTCAGGCAGTGGCAGGAAATATTCTATCAGAAACGCTATGCAGCCGTCTGTCTGGAGAAAAGCCCTGATTTTGTCAAGTTGGCGGAAGCTTTCGGCGCTCTTGGCTTGCGGGCCGAAAAGACGGCGGAAGTTGTGCCGGCAATAAGTAAAGCCCTTTCTGTTCCGGGCCCTGTGGTAATTGATTTTTGTGTCCGGCCTGAAGAAAATGTTTACCCCATGGTCCCGCCCAACAGGGGCATCGATGAAATGATCAGGGGGGACATAAGGTGAAACATATTTTAGCAGTTTTGGTTGAGAATAAACCCGGGGTGCTGGTTCGGGTGGCGGGCCTGTTTGCCCGCCGCGGCTTCAATATTGAAAGCCTGGCTGTCGGCAAAACCAAAGACCCGGGAATTTCACGGATGACTATAGAAGTTGACGCTGATGAAAAAACATTGGAGCAGATGATCAAACAGCTTAATAAGCTGATTAATGTCCTGAAAATATCCAACCTGACCCTGGAGCCGTCTGTGGACCGTGAACTGGTACTAATCAAAGTAAAAGCTCCTACTTCCAGCTGGGCGGAAATTCAACAGATAGTAGAAACATTTCGGGCTAAAATCATCGATGTTTCTTTGGATTCATTGATCATTGAAGTGACAGGCAATGAAGAAAAACTGCAAGCAATTGAGCTTTTGCTTTCCCACTACGGTATACTGGAATTGGTCCGGACGGGGAAGGTGGCACTGCTCCGGGGTTCAAAAACCATACAAAACGGGGAGGTAAAAAAATGACTAAAATCTATTATGACAGCGATGCCGAGCTTGGCTTGCTTGAGGAGCGGACTGTGGCAGTTATGGGTTACGGCAGCCAGGGTCACGCCCAGGCCCAAAATTTAAAAGATTCCGGTATAAATGTGGTTGTGGGACTGCGGAAAGGAAGCCCCCGCCGGACGGAAGCGGAAGCGGCTGGCTTAAAGGTCATGACTGTGGCCGAGGCTGCACAGGCTGCCGATGTTATTCAGATTTTACTGCCTGACGAAAAGCAGCGGGAAGTCTATGAGGTGGAAATAAAACCCTATTTGAAGGCAGGGGACGCCCTGTTCTTTTCCCATGGCTTTAATATTCATTTTCGCCAGATCGTCCCGCCGCCGGATGTTGATGTCATAATGGTTGCCCCCAAAAGCCCCGGACATCTGGTCCGCCGCACCTATACCGAGGGAGCCGGCGTGCCCGGGCTGCTGGCTGTTTACCAGGATGCCAGCGGCAAGGCAAAGGAGCTTGGTCTTGCTTATGCCAAGGGCATTGGCTGCACCAGGGCAGGGGTTATCGAGACCACCTTTCAGGAGGAAACGGAAACGGACTTGTTCGGTGAGCAGGCCGTCTTGTGCGGTGGAGTCTCCGAGCTTATCAAAGCCGGCTTTGAGACCCTGGTTGAGGCCGGCTACCAGCCCGAGATTGCTTATTTTGAATGCCTGCATGAACTGAAACTCATTGTTGATTTGATTTATGAGGGCGGGCTTTCTTATATGCGTTATTCCGTTTCCGATACGGCGCAATACGGTGATTTTACAAGGGGGAAACGGATAATTACTGAAGAGACGCGCCGGGAGATGAAAAAAATCTTAAGTGAAGTTCAAAACGGCAAATTCGCCCTGGAATGGATCCAGGAAAACCAGGCCAACCGCCCTTACTTTAATGCCACAGACAGGATGGAAAAAGAGCACCTGATAGAAAAGGTTGGCAGGAAGCTCCGCCGCATGATGAGCTGGATTGATGCCAAGGAGGTATTTTAGCGGCAGGGCGAATAAAAATGAATGAAGGTAGGGAAAAACCGTGGGAATGACTATTGCTGAAAAAATCCTGGCACGGCATGCCGGAAAAGAACACGTCAGGCCGAACGACTTGATCAATGCCCGGGTTGATCTGGTGCTGGGTAACGATGTTACCGCTCCGGTAGCTATTAAGGAATTTGAGCGCATCGGGGTGGAAACTGTCTTTGACAGGGACCGGATTGCCCTGGTGCCCGATCATTTTACCCCCAATAAAGACATCCAGTCGGCCACCCAGGCCAGAATAATGCGGGAATTTGCCCGCAAACACAACATAACCTATTATTTTGAGGTGGGACGCATGGGCATTGAACATGCCCTGCTGCCTGAAGAGGGACTTGTTCTTCCGGGAGAGGTTATTATCGGTGCAGATTCTCATACCTGTACCTACGGGGCGCTGGGAGCCTTTGCCACCGGTGTGGGCAGCACCGATATGGCGGCAGCCATGGCTTTGGGTGAGACCTGGTTCAAGGTACCTGCCACCATTAAAGTTGAATTTAAAGGACGGCTGCGTCCCTGGGTCAGCGGCAAGGACCTGATTCTCTATTTAATCGGGAAAATAGGTGTTGACGGTGCCCTGTACCGTTCCCTGGAATTTACCGGGGAAATAATTGCGGACCTGTCCATGGACAGCCGCCTGTCTATGTGCAACATGGCCATTGAGGCCGGTGCCAAGTGCGGCATAATTGCTCCCGACGAAGTGACGTTTGAGTATGTCAAAAAGCGGGCCAAGCGGGAGTATGAGCCCGTTTATGCCGATGAAGATGCTGAATATGAAAAGGTTTATACCTTTAACGGATCCGATATCGAGCCGCAGGTTGCCTTTCCCCACCTGCCGGAAAACACCCGGGGGATCAGTGAAGTGGGGGATATAAAAATTGACCAGGTTGTGATCGGTTCCTGCACCAACGGCCGCCTGGAGGATTTGCGGACCGCCGCAAGTATTTTGAAAGGCAAGAAGGTACACCGGGATGTCCGCCTGATAATCATTCCCGGCACACAGGAGATTACCCGCCAGGCATTGCGTGAAGGGCTGCTTGATATCTTCCTGGAGGCTGATGCCGTTGTTTCCACTCCAACCTGCGGGCCCTGCCTGGGAGGCCACATGGGGATTCTGGCGGAAGGGGAACGCGCCCTTTCCACCACCAACCGGAATTTTGTCGGACGCATGGGGCACCCCCGCAGTGAAGTCTATCTTTCCAATCCGGCGGTGGCGGCGGCAAGCGCCGTTGCCGGCAAAATCTCTTCGCCCGAGGAGGTGCTGTAATGGAAGGCCGCGTGTGGAAATTTGGCAATGATATTGATACCGATGCCATAATTCCGGCCCGTTATCTTAATACTTCAGATCCCCGGGAACTGGCCCGTCATGTTATGGAGGATGCGGATCCTGAATTTCCGCAAAAAGTTGCTCCCGGCGATATTATTGTTGCTTTAAAGAACTTCGGCTGCGGCAGTTCGCGCGAACATGCTCCCATTGCCATAAAGGCAGCGGGAATTTCCTGCGTAATTGCCTCTTCCTTTGCCCGGATTTTTTACCGCAATGCCATTAATATAGGACTGCCTATTCTTGAGTGCCCGGAAGCTGCGGAAAATATCAGGGAAGGCGACAAAATCAGGATTGATTTAAAACAGGGTCTTATACATGACCTGACGACCGGCAGAACTTTTTCGGCAGTGCCTTTTCCTCCTTTTATGCAGGAAATCATGGATAAAGGCGGCCTGATTAATTATGTACAATGGCGGCTGCGCAAGCAACAGGGCAGCGGGACATAAAAAACTGTTTGCGGAGAAATATTAATTGTCTGAGCAGGAATACTGCGTGGACTGGTCGAAGTAGATTGTGTTCTGCATAAATTTCCTACTACTGCAGTCAAAGGAGGCATTTGGCGTGAAATTTTATGACACAGAACATATTCGTAATGTTGCTTTAATATCCCATGGGGGAGCGGGAAAGACATCGCTGGCAGAAGCATTGCTTTATACAGCCGGAGCCATTAACCGTTTGGGAAAGGTAGATGCCGGTACCACCACAACCGATTTTGATGCCGAGGAAATCAAGCGGAAAATTACCATAAATACTTCGCTGGCACCTGTAGAGTGGAAGGGCGTAAAAATTAACCTGCTTGACACACCGGGATTTTTTGATTTCATCGGTGAAGTGGCAGGAGCCCTGCGGGTAGCGGATGCTGCCATTGTCGTTGTATCCGCCACTTCCGGGGTGGAAGTGGGAACGGAAAAAGTTTGGTCCTATGCCGATGAAAACAATCTGCCCCGTTTAGTTTTCGTTAACAGAATGGACCGGGAAAATGCGAACTTTTCCAAGGTGCTGGCCCAACTGCAGGAATTCTTCGGCTTAAGTGTTGTTCCGATGCAGCTGCCCCTTGGCGCTGAAGCCTCCTTTAAAGGGATTATTGACCTTGTGAAGATGAAAGCTTTTACTTTCAGCGAGGACGGGAAGAAGTTGACTGAAGGCGAAATTCCCGCTGATTTGCTGGAGGCGGCCGAGGAAAACAGGGAAAAACTGATAGAGGCAGTTGCCGAAAGCGATGATGACCTGCTGCTGAAATATCTGGAAGGGGAGCCGTTAACCGACGAGGAGATTAACAACGGATTGCGCAGTGGAATCCTCGCCGGCAAAATCATTCCGGTAATGTGCGGGGCTGCCACCCTTAATTACGGTACCCAGCCGCTTCTGGATGCTATAGTGAATAATCTGCCGTCACCTGCCGCTGCAGGCAGCATAAAGGCGACAAAGGGAGACGGCGGTGGAGAAACGGAAATCAAGGCGGATGATCCTGTGTCCGCATTCGTTTTTAAAACATTTGCCGACCCCTTTGTCGGTAAAATTTCCTACTTTAAAGTGTATTCAGGGACACTCTCGGGCGACAGCCAGCTGCATAACGCTAATAAAGGCAAAGACGAGCGTATTGGCCAGATCTTTACCATGCTCGGTAAAAACCAGATCAACCTGGACAAAGTACCTGCCGGCGATATTGCCGCCGTAGCCAAACTGCAGCTTACGGTTACAGGCGATACTCTCTGTGATAAACGCCGCCCGCTTACTTATCCGCCCATTGAATTTCCCGAGCCGGTTACCACTTATGCCGTTGAGCCTAAAAAACAGGGTGAAGAGGATAAGATGGCCAACGGCCTGGCCCGTTTCCTGGAGGAGGATCCTACCTTCCGCATGGAAAGGAATGCGGAAACAAAGCAAACCCTTATTTCAGGGATGGGTGAGCTGCACCTGGAGATTATTACCAGTAAACTGGCACAAAAATTTGCCGTTGAAGTGGATCTGAAGCTGCCCAAGGTTCCGTATAAAGAAACTATTCGCGGAACGGCCAAGGTGGAAGGCAAGCACAAGAAACAGTCAGGCGGCCGCGGCCAGTATGGCCATGTCTTTATAGAGTTCTCACCGCTGCCCACCGGCGAAGGATTTGAATTTGAGGATAAAATCTTTGGCGGAGCCGTGCCGCGGCAATATATTCCCGCTGTGGAAAAGGGGCTGCGGGAAGCTATGGAATCCGGAGTCCTGGCCGGGTTCCCCGTTGTAGATATCAAAGCAAGCCTCTATGACGGTTCCTATCACAGCGTTGATTCCTCGGAGATGGCGTTTAAGATTGCTGCCAGCCTGGCGTTTAAAAAAGGAATGGAGCAGGCAAACCCCATTTTGCTCGAACCGATTATGTATGTCGAGGTTACTGTTCCGGAACCGTTTATGGGCGACATTATGGGAGATATGAACAGCCGTCGCGGACGCATTCTTGGCATGGAGTCCGCCGGAGGCAACCAGGTTATCAAAGCCAATGTTCCCATGGCTGAAATGCTGAAGTATTCCGCTGATTTGCGTTCCATGACGCAGGGACGCGGCAGTTTTACGATGAGGTTTGATCATTACGAAGAAGTGCCGCCACATATTGCCGAACAGGTGATTGCCGAGGCTAAAGCGGAACAAAAGGAAGAATAGAATTAGCACAACGCAAGTTAAGAGCAAGCGGCATGACGCTTGCTCTTTATTTCCCCGGTTCATATTTGACCTGCAAAATGAATAGACTTCAACAGCAAAGCAGTGACGGAGGGAATTATGAAAAAGAAAATAGCAGTACTATACGGTGGCCGGTCCGGAGAACATGAAGTATCTGTTAATTCGGCAGCAGCAGTGATAGAAAACCTGGCTAAAACTGACAGCTTTGAGATACTGCCTGTTTTTATCAACAAAGAAGGCGTTTGGCAGCTCCATGATAACCGGGTTGCTATTTTGCCTGATCCTGCCATTGGGGGACTTTATATCCTTGACGGAGAGTCCGCCGGCAATGTGATTACCGTTGATGTAGTTTTTCCCGTCCTGCATGGAACATATGGCGAAGACGGCACCTTGCAGGGCCTTTTGGAGTTGGCCCGCCTGCCTTATGTAGGGGCAGGGGTGACCGGTTCGGCCGTCGGTATGGATAAAATAATTATGAAAGCCATTCTTAGAGACGCGGGTCTGCCGGTGGGTGAGCATCTCTGGTTTACCGCCCACAGCTGGCAAAAAAATCAGGAGGAGCTGCTTGAGAAAATTCAGGAGCAGCTGGGTTTTCCCTGTTTTGTCAAACCGGCAAATCTGGGATCCAGCGTGGGCATAACAAAAGCTTACAGTCGTACTGAATTAATTGAAGGAATAGCCGATGCCCTGCAGTATGACCGGCGCATACTGGTTGAGAAATTCCTTGGCGGCCGGGAGATAGAATGCAGTGTGCTGGGCAATGACGAGCCCGCAGCCTCGGTACCGGGAGAGATTATTCCCTGCAATGATTTTTATGATTATAATGCCAAATATATCGATACTCGTTCAGAGCTGATAATTCCGGCGGAACTTGATGAGGAAACTTCTGCCCGGATAAGAAAACTGGCCGTGGAGTCTTTCCTTGCCTTGGACTGCGCAGGGATGGCCCGGGTGGATTTCTTTGTGGCGGAGGAGAGCGGCCGGATCTGGATTAATGAGCTTAACACCATCCCCGGCTTTACCAGCATAAGCATGTATCCCAAACTTTGGGAAGCAAGCGGCCTGCCTTTCCCCGAACTTTTATACAAGCTGGTAACGCTTGCCGAAGAGCGGGCCGCGGAAAGAGCGCGGCTGAAAACAACTTATTCCATTTAATTGCAAACGGCATGCTTGTCGAGGCCGAGGAAATATAGTACAATATAAGAATCAATTTGGATATAATATTTG
>DGEC01000011.1 GCA_002385745.1 Firmicutes bacterium UBA3936 | reverse complement strand
CATCGAATTAAAACAATTTGTTCATGAAGAGATGAAACGCATCCGGCAAAAAAGATTAAGAGGCAAAGAGTATCGGAATAATGTGCCGCTTTTCAGAGGTGGAAGCAGCCATACCCGGTTTGCATTAAAAGAGCTAAATAAACGTAGTGTTGTTTGAGTGGTGTGAGGTTCGCATTAAAACCTAAAGTGTCTTGACACTATCCCCCATTCGTCCGGTATTGCTTTTTCCAGCGGACTGTGTTACAATACTTTTTGCGTCGGGGCGTAGCGCAGTTTGGTAGCGCGCTTGGTTCGGGACCAAGAGGTCGCTGGTTCAAATCCAGTCGCTCCGACCATCAATGAACGTAGAAACCACGGGAGTTTCGAGCTTCCCGTGGTTTTTTCTGTTAAACTTTAAAATTGAGAGACTTACAGAACTGTATATTCCAGCCTTTTCCTACACACACCTGCCGGCAATCATCTATGTCTCAGGTGTGTGATTTTGCGGCCTTAAGATTGTTTAGGACTCCTTTGATGATTATCCTGGCCGTCAGGGGCAAATCATCCAGGATTAAGCCCCTCTCCCAGTCAGCCCGCAGGCGGCCGCCTAAAACAGATTTCAAAAGGACAGCTTCCGGTACAAATATTTTTCGCCACAAGGGGCGTTTTGCTTTCAGCTCTTCGTCGGCAAAGGCCGAAGCGGCATAATCGTTTAATTTCTCCAGAGAAGTTGCCTCCCAAAGGTCAAGAACTTTTTGTTCCAGCTGCAAGCGTGTTTCCAGGATTTTCACTGAATTTTCCCTGTATGCTGCAGGGTTGTCCGCTGCAGCGGCGCGGGCGGCAAGGATGCCGGAAATGCATGCCGTATCAATGCCTCCGCCATGCAGCGGGGAAACAAAACCGGCGGCATCGCCGACAAGCATGAGATTGCCAATTATCAGTTCCTGCCGGCGGGCAATGGGAATGGGCCCCCCGGTTTTTTTCAGGACCTTGAAATTTGCCAACTTCTCATTTTGCAGGAACTTATCCAGTTCCGCCTTTATCCTGACGTTTTTTCTCTTTTTGCCAAACCAGCCGACACCGACATTGGCCACTCTTTCGCTTTTGGGGAAAATCCAGGAGTAGCCGCAGTAGTCGGGACTGAGCGTTACCTTTAACTTGCCCAAATACCGGGAAAAATCACCTTCAAGGGTATACTGGGCCGTTGCAGCGGTGCGGATTTTTGGCAGTTTAAAAGCAGTGGCAGAAACGGCATTGACCCCGCTGGCATCAATTACCCAGTCGTATTCCCGCATTAAGGAAGGCAGTTCGGCTGGAGATATCTTTCTGTTCTCCAGAATTTCGCAGCCGGCTGCGGCTGCTTCTTCTGCCAGAGATTGCTGCCAGGTCTTGCGGTCTATCATCCAAAGATTAAGCCGGGAGCTGTCAACACGAAAACTGTCAACAACGGTTATTAAGATTTCATTAATGGGAAAACAGACCCCGGCTGCCGGCTGCCCAAGCAGCTTCAGTATATCAACAAAACCTTCGGCGCAGAAGAAATTGTCCCCGATTTTGCTCTTTTCAAAAACCGTAACAGATAAGCCAAGTGCGGCTGCCTCCTTGGCGGCATAAAGTCCGCCGGGGCCGCCGCCGATTACAGCCATTTTTTTCATCTTGTATGGTTCCTCCACAATTGCCGTGTGCTGTATTTTATGAGATTTATCAGTTTTGCCGCAGCTTAATACTACAGACAGCTGCCTCTACATTGAGTTCGATAATCGCATCTTTTGCCGCTAAATCACTGCTTTCATAGCGGCGCTCTCCAATACCTGTCATCTTGCCGTCTTCGCTTTCAATACTAATCAGCGCGCCTTCCGCCTGCAGGCGGATACCGATATTTTCCGGGACGTAAACAGTTATGTTGCCGACGCCGCCCTTTATATTGATAATTCCGTCTACCCGGCCGAGGCTTATCGTCAAATCCCCGGCACCGGCCTCAATGTTTAACCGCTTTGCCAGAAGATCAGTTAAATCAAACAGGGCATCCGCTACTCCGGTGCGCAGTGTCAGCTCCACGGGCAGGTTCTTTTGCAAATATAATTTCCAGTCCGAACCATTGCCCACAAACAGTCTCCTGGCTTTTTCAGCCACGGATATTTCCAGGCTGTCGCCGGACACATCATGGGACACCAGCGGCCTGGCGGCAGATCGAAGCTCCAGTTTTGCTATTTCCGTACCGCTGTTGGCAGTCAGTAAAAACTTGCCCGCATGCTGCCTGACATCCAGCCGGACCCTTTCGGCGGCATAATTGCGGCCAATTTCATAATAATAATCATCTCCGGCTGTTCCATAGAAAAGTGCTGTGCGAAAGAATGCGGCAATCAGCAGGATTATAATAACAGCTGCTAAACAGCCGGATAAGCCGCCGCTTCCTCTGCCAAAAAGCAAAAGCAACCCCCAGATAATCAGGAGAACCGGCCAGAAGCGCCAGATATCACGCACCACCGGTGTGGTTAAAATACCCAGATTTACGAGCAGCCAAATCAGGCCAAGGGCAACAATTGCCAGGCCAAGGATAACACGTTCCGGTTTCATGTTCTGTTCCCCCGGAGCCCGCCAAACATAATCAGAAGCCCGATAATTATAATCAAGAGCGGCCAGAAAAGACGAAAAAGAAAGGCGGGAACAAGTTTCAAGACTAAAAGGAAAACACCGATGATCACTACAATCAGGCCAAGAGTACGTGTATCTCCCGGGTTTTTGTTGCCGCCAAATGAAGCAGCGTCTTCCGCGCCGGACTCATCGGGGATAATAATCCAGGCAATAATGTAGGCAATGATGCCTGCCCCGCGGATCAGGACCAGCAATAGCCAGAGCAAGCGGACAAGTGTCACGTCAATGTCAAAGTAGCGTGCAATCCCCATGCAAACTCCGCCAAGCATCCTGTTTTGCCGTGGGCGGTATATTTTTTTCAACTTTTTCACCTCCGGTATACAATTGCTTTAAACAGAATATCCATAGTCTTTCTTTTATGTATAAAAACATGGTGCAAAAAGATACATAAATCAACTGCCCCTGGCAACATTAATTATGACAGGAGGTGATGATGTGGAAATCAAATCATTTCTGGAGAGAGCACTGTTGAATGAACAGGAGCAGGTGCGGGATTACCAGCGTTTTGCACAGACCACCGATAATGAAGAAGTAAGCAAAGCTTTCTATGAGTTCGCCGAAACAAGCGGCCGTACAGCGGCTAAAATCAAGGATTTGCTGGATAAATTAGACAATTAAAAGCCCGTCAGGGCTTTTTATGTTTTATATTAACAGCCGGTGGCAGAGCAAAATGACTACATTACTGCCGCCTTTCTTTTCCTGCTGATTGTTGCTTCATAGGCCCGCACAAGTTTTTTAGCCATACTTTCTGAGGATATTTTCTCTGACATTAAAAGGGCATTCTTCGCCATTTGCCGGCGGAGCTCATCGTCATCAAGCAACTGCAAGATCCGCTTTGTAAATTCTTTTTTATCCGGAGAAGTCAGGAATCCGTCCTCACCGTCATTTATCATTTCTGCTGCTCCCAGGGCACTTATTGCTACCGCAGGCAAACCTGCACACTTTGCCTCTCCCAAAACCAGCCCCTGCGTCTCCGTCAGGGATGCAAAGAGAAACAGGTCGGCACCGGCATAACTGTTAATAACCTCTTCCCTTGAAAGCGGCCCTGTAAAGATTACCTTTTCTCCTATGCCCATAGTATGCGCCAACTCCCGCAGGGATTCGCTCTCCGGCCCCTTGCCTACTATAATGAAAACAGTATCGCTGTATTTTCGCACAACTTCACTGTAAACCTGCAAAAGAAAGGCAACATTCTTTTCCTTCCCCAGCCGCCCCAGATGCAGTAATATTTTGCATTGGTCGCTGATCCTATACCGGCGTCTCAACCACCCGCGGTCAACACTGACAAATTCCTTTCTGTCTATCCCGGTCGGAATAACTTCCACTTTTGTCTTTGTGTTTTTGGCAACAATATCCCTGATAACTCCGGTCGGAACAATGACCAGGTCACAGCGGTCACAAAAAGCTCCGGAAAGTTTGAGTACAACTTTCCGGGAAAGATCGCGGGCAAAAGGCATATAATGGACATATTGGTCGTACATCGTATGGTAAGTAAATACTAAGGGGAGATTATGTCTTTTGGCACAGCGCCAGCCCAGCATACCCATGGTAAAAGGCGAATGAACATGGATGACATCCAAATCCAGTTCTCTGACAGTGGCGTTTATATTTACTGAAAAGGGAAGAGCTACGGCAAAGTCAGGATAAGTCGGAGTAGGCAAGGAAGCAAAGCGGAATACTCCTTCTTCTTTTTCGTAATTGGGATAGCTGGGAGCAAAAATAAACACTTCATGACCAAGATTCCTCAGCTCGGCGGTGGTTGTTTCGATAGAACGGACAACTCCGCTGGTGTATGGCTTATAGCTGTCAGTAAAGATGCCGATTCTCATAAATAACCCCTCTCTGCAAGCTTTCTGCCTCTTGCTTGTCATCACTTTGTTATTTATTATATCTCTTTCCTCCGAAAGAAAGCAAATATTAAAGCTGCCCGCAAATTATGACCGGCCGGCATGGGTTAAAACCTGGCATCATAATTTTTTACTAATAGATGTTGACGCATTTTGATTAGGGTGTTAGAATCGTCTATGTAGGACAGGTAGCAGATTCCTTACTTATTAAAAACGGTAGTACGGTAGCATGGCAGGGAGAGTAAGTATAATAGCCTCCTTGTATGCCCGTGCGCAAAAAAAGGAGGTTTTTTTATGCTTGGAATGCAGGATGCCGTTACCGGCCTGGCCTGGCTCCTGACAGTGTTTTCCATGGTATTCGGGGTTGTATACGGTGTATTGAAGGGGCGCTATGAGGAGGATGATGAGTTTTGAACCTGGCAGTGCTTACAGTAATCGTTCTCTTATATCTGGGCATCCTCTCTTTGCTGGCCTATATTGGCTACAAACAAACAAAAACAGTTGAAGACTACATGCTGGCCGGCCGCAATATAAGCCCTTGGATTATGGCCTTTTCATACGGCTCAACCTTTATAAGTACTTCTGCAATCATTGGCTTTGGAGGCATGGCCGCCAAATTTGGCTTCAGCCTGATTTGGCTTGCTTTTTTGAATATCGCCCTCGGGGTCTGGGTTGCCTTTGCCTACCTGGGAACCAGGATTCGCAGGCTTTCAGTAAAGTTAAATGTCAGCACCCTGCCCTCGTTGCTGGGAGCGCGTTATCAGTCCAAATGGATAACAGTAGTTTCCGGGTTGTCAATATTTGTCTTTATGCCGGCCTATACCAGCATCATTCTTATCGGCGGCGCCCGTTTTCTGCAGGAAGCCATGTCAATGGATTTTAATACAGCCCTGATGATTTTGGCTGTAATTGTGGGAGTATATGTATTAACCGGGGGGCTAAAGGCCGTTATGTATACGGATGCCTTCTGCTCCGTTATCATGTTCATCGGCATGATTTTTCTGCTCATCGGTACTTACAAGGCAGTGGGCGGTGTAATAACAGGACATAAGGCTTTGACAGCCATGAAAGAGCTGGTGCCGCAAGCACTGACAGAAGCCGGCCACCGGGGCTGGACCGCTATGCCTTCCTTTGGGTCCCCTATTTGGTGGACAATTGTCAGCACTATTATTATGGGAGTCGGTATAGGGGTGCTTGCCCAGCCGCAGCTGTCAATACGTTTTATGACTGTTAAAAACGATAAAGACCTGTACCGCTCCATCGTAGTAGGCTCTATTTTCCTTTTTTTCCTGGTAGGCACGGTTTATATGGTAGGCCCGTTAACCAATGTTTATTTTTACGAGAACACGGGAATGATTGCGGAAGATGTGGCCGGGGGCAATGTGGACCTCATTATTCCGGCTTTTATCAGTTCCTTTATGCCCCAGTGGTTTTTATATTTATTTACACTTACTCTTTTGTCGGCGGCAATATCCACATTAAGCTCGCTCATGCACGTTCAGGGAACGGCTTTTGGCCGCGATATCCTTGATACTCTTGGTTTCGGCAATCAGAACGATAACGGCAAATCTTCTCTGACGACGCAATTCGGGGTTATTATCGGAGTAATTCTGGCCGTAATCCTGGCCTATATTTTACCCGGCAGTATAATCGCCCGGGCTACAGCATTTTGGTTTGGCATCTGCGCCGCCGGTTTTATGCCCGCACTGCTCGGCGCCCTGTACTGGAAAAGAGGGACGAAGTACGGGGCAATAAGCAGCATCGTTGCCGGTTTTGCCGTCAGTATTTTCGGCTTTGTTTTTCTTCATCTTGCCGAAGCAGGGCCTTTTGGCATCTCTATGGCTCTTTTCGGCAGGGAGACGCTGCTCCCTTATCCGTGGACCCATGTCGACCCACTGTTTTATTCTCTTCCCGTTTCCTTCTTGGTTTATGTTGTTGTCAGCATGCTGACGAAACCACCGACAAAATCACACTTGGAACAATGTTTTGATTAAAAAAGGCCGCTGTAATTAAACAGCGCTCCAGACTGTAGACAAAG
>DGEC01000073.1 GCA_002385745.1 Firmicutes bacterium UBA3936 | reverse complement strand
CCTAAAGTAATTTTACACTAACTATTGAGCTGCCTCCTGTTTTCACAGCAGGGGGCAGTTTTTGCTGCTCGTGCTTAACAAAAGGAGTATTATTTTGTCCTTTTGACCAGTTCCATTATCTGTTCCTTAATATTTCCCCGCACCAGGCCGCCATGGTAGCAAATTACATTTTCAATGTCATATTCAGCGAGCTTAGCAAGGGATTTGTAGGCTTCCTGCATATCTACCGTAAAAAGATCAATGGGGCCGGCAAGACGGCCGTCCTGTGCAACAGTGCTGTCGCCGGCAATCAGGGTTTTTGCCTTTTTTACATAAAGACAAAGATGACCCGGGGTATGGCCGGGAGTGTGTATTGCCGTGATTCCGCCGCAGTAAGGCAATTCCTGTCCGTCGGCAACGACAGTGTCCACCGTGACGGTCTGCCGGCTGAGGTATGTGTTTATCTCTTTTTCCCTTTCAGCGGCCGGAAGCATTTTAGTCACTTTTTCCAACTTCACAAGCAGATTTTTCTTGCCTTCTATATATGGCTTCTCGGCCTCATGGGCCAGTACTTCTACCTTTTTTTCCGCAGTTTCCAGGATCTCGGGCAGTCCCCCCAGATGATCAAAATCGTGGTGGGTAATGAACACCCTGTTTATCATGGGAAAAGGCACTCCGGCCTTTTCCAGGGCCTTTTTTAGCACCGGCAGCATTCCCGGTACACCTGTATCCACTAAAACTGCATCTTTTTCATCCCAAATCAGAGCGGCACAAAAAGCATGCCCTTCTGCTGCGCCCTCCTCAGCCAATTCCAGCATTTCCACACCTTCGGCAATTCTCATTTTTTAAGCCTCCCGGCTCTTGCACCTCCTTCTTCCTATCCACCGGCCATGTGCAGGATTATAATGACTTCATCACCGTCATGCAGCACTGTATCCCGGCCGGCAGGTTCTTGGTTAACGAAAAAGGTTGCTGCTTTGAGCAAACTCAAATCTCTTCTTTCCCCGTTTTTCACAAGCCGGGACAGCATTTCCTCCACCGTAATACCTTGAGGAAGCTCAACAAATTCCCGTTCTTTGAGGTAGGCTGCCGCCAGTCCCAGCATTTTTATCTTTACCTTCATTCTTTCACCTCTTGTCCGGGGCGGCTGTGCGGCACTTTTTTTCTGCAGAAGAGAATACTCCTAGACGGTGTAAAGATCGGCGATCACCTTTTCCAGCCCGCCCAGCTGCTGCAGGGATTCCAGGGAAGGCTTTCCTGTTTCCATGTCCCAGCCGGCATGGGTAAAAAAGTTTATTGCCAGCTGTCTTGTGTCAATCTCAACACCTTTTAAGGGACCGTCCGCAAGCGGGGGTTTCCCTACGACCCGGGGAGAAATAGTAAAGTCCGCAGGCCTTAAACCTTCTCTCAGATTAAAAGCGTGGCGCATGTTTAGGATTCGCAGCCCTGTCCGGTACGTATCTTCCTGGGTAAAGGTACGTCCCGTGACGGCTGTCAGAAATTGTTCTTTTATATCCATAATGCCGCACATTGATATGAAGGTGCAAAGACCGGCACAGTTTTCTACTTCTTGCGCAGCCGTTGCCCTCACATCCATTGGGCCGGTGTTGCTGTAATTGTATTTGTCCGGAATAGCCCCGAATGCCTGCATCAGCCCCAGGCTTCCCTTAACATGCCTCCCCGGGGTTGGGTCATATTGATAGGTCCGGGCAAATCCGGGGGCCAGCCTGGGATCATGCATAGGAAGTTCAATGCCGCTTGCAGTTTGCAGGTATTCTTTGCCTTTACCGTATTTTTCGGCGGCATAGGCCGAACCATGGGCCAGAATCGCCCCGCAGCCTTCCTGATCGGCAATTTTTTGCGTCAAAGCAACTATTGCCTCGCCGTTTCCCCAGGTTAAATCGATTCCGTCCAGTTCAGCCCGCGTAAGTATTCCTCGGTTGTAGCATTCCATGGCCCAGGCCACGGTTCCGCCGGTTGAGATGGTGTCAAGTCCGTAGCGGTTGCAGAGATCATTGCATTTTAAGACCACATCGGCATCAGTGTTGAGCAAGAGTGAGCCGAAAGCACTGGACGTTTCGTATTCGGGGCGTTCAGTTTCCTCAAGCGGCCAGCGTCCCTTTACATCCCTATATATTGCCCCGCAGCCCAGGGGGCAGTTGAAGCAGGAATATTTTCTGACTTTGTATTTGTCCAGGCTCGCCGCACTCAATTTTTCCGCATTTTCGGCTCCGATATCAGTTATACCTACCCCGCTCCAGTTTTTTACCGGCGAATCTCCGCTTAAAGCTGATGCTGCCGTTGAAGAGCCCGTTCCCATTGTGCTGAAAGCCTGTGCTCCCGGGTTGTTTTTGATATTGGCCGCAATTTGCCTGTTTATTTCCCTTATCTTATCCGGATCTGCCACACTGATCTTGCCCGTCCCGTAAACGGCAACAGCCTTTAAGTTCTTCGACCCCATGACGGCACCGCCTCCTCCCCGGCCCGGTGCCCGGTGGCCGTCATTAATGGGACAGGCAAGCAAGGACATTTTTTCTCCCGCCGGTCCTATTGCCGCCACCCGCAGTCCCGGCAATTGCAGTTCCGCCTGCAATTCGGCCCAGGTTTCTTTAGTGTCCTTCCCCCAGAGGTGCGAGGCATCCCTGATTTCCGCTTTCCCGTCATGAATATAAAGATACACGGGTTTCGGAGCCCGGCCGCGAACAAAAACGGCATCATAGCCGGCTTTTTTCAGTTCCGGTCCGAAAAAACCCCCTGAATTGGCATCATTCCAGCCGCCGGTAACAGGCGATTTATGAACCAGTGTATAGCGAGAACCGAAAAATGCCTTTGTCCCGGTACAAGGGCCCGTGGTAAACCCGATGATGTTCTCAGGACCCAGCGGGTCGGCCCCGGGCGGCATCATGTCATACAGTATCTTGGCGCCGATTCCATAACCTCCGATAAAGTTTCTTGCCAATTCTTCCGACAGATTTTCTTCTACAATGCTGTTGTTTGTCAAATCTACAAAAAGTAACTTTCCGGCATATCCAGGCAGCATTCATCCAGCCTCCTATCGCTGTTTTTTATATTTAAGATATATACTTTCGCCGTTTCGCCGCAACTCCCTGCTTTTCCACAAACATCTGATAACTGCAATTGCCGGTTTGCCGCAGTGGCCGGAATTCTTTCCTTTACCGCACACCATTAAGTGTTTTACCCATAAAAAAAAAGCCTTTGTGGCTTTTTACACGGGGTTATCCCTGACAGTCATGTTGCTGCAGTTTTTCCAGCTCTTCCTTTAGACTTTGCTTTAAATCAATAATTTTGCAGCAATATTCATATACAATTTTTCCGGCAGGGGTAGGCTTGACGCCTTTGTTACTCCTTTCCAACAAACGCAACTTGAGACGCTCTTCCAAATCACGTACCTGCATGCTTACAGCCGGTTGTGTGAGATGTCCCCTGCGGGCAGCCTGGGATATACTGCCGGATTGAATGACATTGTAGAAAGCTTCGATTTGCGCCATTTTCAAGGAACATTCCCCCTTAACATATTCATAACAAGTTTAGCGCAACAAAGTAAACCGCAGCATTATCGGCATTATCTGCTTTACATTACATAGCATCTTGCCGTTATTTAATTATAGCGCAAAGCGGCGGAAGCTGTTGTTAATTTCACATCCCAATTTAGTATTTAATATTCTTCTTTCTTTCCCGATTCTCCTGCTATTATTACCGTCTTTTTCATCCTATTGTTAAAAATTTTCACAAAATTAAGCACACCTGATTTCCACTCCAAGGTACCTTGCCACGGAAAAAGCCCTTTGCTAAAAGCGCAGCAAAAAAAACGTTACAATTTGCACATAAATTTGTTAAGGGAAAAAACAAAGTTTAGCTTTCGTCTGCTATACCGTTTTTGTCTCGCTAAGTTCCACCTTAATGCTGTACCGGGAATTATCATCTAGAATGCGGGCCAATCTGGCAAGGCGCCCGGCTGCCGCATGGCCGTCCAGGATACCGCTGAAGACAACGGAAAATGAACTTTTCACGCTTTCAGCGGAAACAGCTCCGCTTTCTGTATGCTGCCCGGCAGTCTCAGCTTTTTTTTCCGCTTCAGCGGTTTTTTCTTCCTCCTTTTTAGAACGCCTGCCACGCGGTTTAGTTTCTATACCAAGAGACTTCAAAACCTCGCTGTAAAATTTTTTACGGGAAATTTTCATATCACGAATAATATTGTTTGTTCCGATTTCATCCCGCCATTTAGTCATCAAAACTACCTGTTTTTCAATTGGCAGCTGCTTAAATTCTTCGTAAGGCAAAACTTTATCTTCATACATATTATAAACCTTCACCTCACTGCTTTTCATGTATTCTCTTTTTGCCTTGCCGCTTAAAAAATCAACCGGAGTTCTTACTGAACCTACCCGCCCGGTTCGCGAAGCCCTGCCCCTCACACCGCTTAAATGTTTTTTACTTGTTGTGGAAAGAAAAACAAGTTCGGCTTCCGATAACCCGGGTTCATCGAATAAATAAGTATCCTTATCCATTCTCTCACCTGTTTGTTCTTATGTTCATATATTATGAACCATTACAGGTTATTTATACCGGCCAAGGAGATTTTAGAAACAATTTCAAGACCTAAACCGGTTGTTGCAAAGATATCCGCCTGCAGTCAGAAAGGCGGTTTTTTCCCCTTCGCATGCTGCCCGGCAGTACATTAATTCAAAATACTCGCGGGACATTCTGGCGGCTGAAAATATATAATGGGACATATCAATACTGGCTCTCATCATATCCAGCCAATCATCACGTCTTTCATAGTAAGTCGGTATAACCTCCTCGATCAACACCCTGTAAAGAGCCTGCAGGTCCTGCAAATTCTGCTTTTCGGGGTTAATGTTGTCGTGATGCGTATCCAAAAGCCAGCCTGAAACGCCATGCTGCGGGCCTTCGCCCACCCAGCCGTCTACAACACTCAAATTCAAAACGCCGTTGATGGCCGCCTTCATGCCCGAAGTACCGGAAGCTTCAAGGGGCCGCAGGGGATTGTTCAGCCAGACATCACAGCCGCGTACCAGGAGACGCGCAGTCTCCATATTGTAATTCTCCAAAAAAACTACCGCATCTCTGTATTTTCGATCCATCAGCACCAAATCACGAATGATTTTTTTGCCCTCCACATCATCCGGATGCGCTTTTCCCGAAAAAACCAACTGCATTTTCTTTTCTTTCAGCAAAGAATCAATTACCCTTGCATCACGAAAAATCAGGTCTGAACGCTTGTAACTCACCGCCCTTCTGGCAAAACCAACCGTCAGGATCTCAGGATTAAATCTGGCGTCTGTATGTTCATGCACATACTTAATCAAATTCATCTTTTCCTTCATATGAGGCTGCCAGATATCTTCTCCTTTAATAAAAGCCCTGGCTATATCCTCCGACTGCCAGGTCGGCACATGGACACCGTTTGTAATGGAGATTATGGCAGCTGCATCTTTTACATGACGCCACATTGTCCTTGCCGTATGGCCGTGCAGGTTGGACACGGCATTTGCCGCCGAACAAAGCCTCAGCGCCGCTTCCGTCATATTGAACGGATCCCCGCCAATCCTCCTCATTTCTTCATAATTAAGCCCGTTGTAAGCGCCCATTCTTTCCAGTTCCCGGTGGTCATGCTTTTCATTGCCTGCTTCCACCGGAGTATGGGTCGTAAATACAACCTGACGGCGCGTAGCCTGCCAGGCATCTTCGAAAGTCATACCTTGCGCCATTTTCTCACGTATCAGTTCGATCCCCGCCAGCACGGCATGCCCTTCGTTAAAATGATATATATCCACATTAATATTTAGAGCCCGCAGCAAGCGCACGCCGCCGATACCCAGAACTATTTCCTGGGCAATGCGTTCTGAAGAGCCGCCTCCGTATAGTTTTCTGGTAATCCAGCCTTCCTCGCTTCCCTCAAATCCTGCATCCAACAGGTAAAGGGGAGCATTGCCGTACTGGTCGACCAGTTTCACTTTACAGGTGACTTCTTTCCCTGCTACCTGAACTTTGACGCTTACCCCGGTATCCTTGACAAAATCAAAGTCATAATTAGGATACAAATCATAAGGCCAGCCTTCCTCGTTGATAAACTGTTCAGTATAATCATTACGCCAGAGAATGCCTATCCCCACCACAGGCAGCTTTAAATCGGAAGCTGCCTTTAAAAAATCACCGGCCAAAACTCCCAGCCCGCCGGCATAGATCGGCAGTCTGCTGTCAAGGCCGTATTCCATGCAAAAATAGGCAACCTGGGGCAAGCGTCCGTTTCCGCTGTTCATCATTTAATCACCGTCCCTTGCATTATTCATGTTTATTTTGCAAAAGGCGGCAGCAGAATATACTACCGGTTATGGGGCAAAAAGAAAAACAAAACCCGCACTCGCGGGTTTAAAACACTTTCCAAGACGGCGCCGCCCTGCTCTTCCGGCAAATGTGAAGCAGGCAGCAGCTAATCGCAGAAAATTTTTCTCGGCTTGCCTAAAGACGCAAAGCCTTGTCTATTGCCAGTGAATAAATATATACAGCAAATACTTTTTCCTTCAGTATCCTTTCTACAGCTTTCTTATAATATTCAAGCTGCGGGCGGTAGCGGTCTGCCAGTATGGCCAATTCATTTTCTTTAATCCGGTCTGTTTTGTAGTCAATAATAACCATGCCCTGCGGCGCGCGGACCAGCACGTCAATTATTCCCTGCACAATAATTGTATCCTCCCTTTCAGAGCCCGTTTCTCCATGCAGGAGTTCCCTCTCATTTATTTCAATGGTAAACGGCCATTCCCGCAGAGCATTGTCCCTGTTCTCCAGAATTATCTTCCCCGCTTCCGAACGGAAAAAAGCGCTTATTTTTGCAGGACTAATCAGGTTGATGCTTTCCCCGTCAATTACTTTGGCGGCAGCCAGGTTTTTAATCTGGGCGGCAATACCTGCTTCGTCCAAAGGCAAATTCAGGTCCAGGCGCTGCAGCAGGCTGTGATAAAGCAGGCCCCTCTCCTGCGGCGTCATTTCCCCGTAACTCACAAAACCGGGGCGCTGAAAAATATTTTCTGTAAACATCTTTACTCCCTCGTCTTCCGGATCAGTCATACCCGCATAACGCCTTTTAATTTCGGTAACAGACAGTTTGGCAGGTACTGAAGAAATTCCCCAGGGGTAGGTATAATTAAGGCGATCCCGGATAGCTTCCCTGGTCGCGGCTTCTGCTTCTGCAGGCAGCGGCCGGAGATTCATTACCGCAGCAGTAATATCCTCCCGCTTTTCCGGGGAAAACTGATTGTCCGCTTTTTCGGTTAAGGCAACAAGTTTGATTAACGGCAGGTTTTCTTTCTTAACATCAGTACAGTTCCCGCCAATTGCAGGATGGTCCGCCAGAGCCCTCATAAGCCATTCCAGGCAGGTTTTTGCATTCCTTATATTAAAGGCAGGCAGGCGTTTTTGCCCGGCCGGTCGGGTTTCCTGCCATTTCTCCAGTGCTGCGGGCAAATTCTTTACAGAGCCTGTAAGAATAAGTTTTTCTCTGGCCCTTGTCATGGCTACGTAGAGAATGCGCATTTCTTCAGACCTCATCTCGGCTTCTCCCATTGCCCGCAGCGCCAGATAGGGCAGGGAAGGATAGCTGATTTTAGCCTCCGGGTTAATAACCAGCGGTGCCAGCCCGTACCTGCGGTGCAGCAGGAATTCCTTGCGTTGATCTGCAAAATTAAATTCTTTTCCAAGGTCACAAATAAAAACTACGGGAAATTCAAGGCCTTTGGCCTTGTGAATACTCATAATACGGACTACATCTTCGTTTTCCGCCAGAGCCCGTGCGGCGCCCAGATCTTCACCCGATTTTTGCAGTTGATCAATAAAGCGCAAAAACCGGGACAAACCCTGCCTGGTAAAGCGGTCAAACTGCCTGGCCCGTGAAAACAAGGCTTTCAGATTTGCCTGCCTTTTCAAACCGTCAGGCATTCCCGCCACATAGTCGGCATATCCCGTTTCCCTGTAGACAGTGGCAATCAATGTGGTGAGTTTTTCCTTCCTGGCAATGTCCCGCCAGCGTTCTATCCGGGCAATAAATTCTCCCGCAGCCGCAGATAATTCTTTATTTCCCGCTTCTGCAGTTTTCTGCAATGCCCGCCAGAGATCTGCATCCCTTCCGCCTGCGAGGCGAATTTCAGCCAGGTTTTCAATTGAAAAACCGGAAAAAGGCGCCCGCAAAACCGCTGCCAGCGGAATATCCTGCCGGGGATTGTCGAGGACCTGCAGCAGGGACAGCATGATCTGTATTTCCGTGCTGGCAAAATAACCTGTAGACAAATCGGCATAGGCCGGGATATTATACCGCGCAAGGATTTCCGCAATCATGTTCGCTCGGTTGACGGTAGAACGCATAAGTATAACTATGTCACGATAGCACAGGGGACGGTACTGTCCCGTGTCTTTATCCAGGATATAAGGCGCCTGCGGCTTCTTTGCCATAAGCTGCCTTATTTTTTCCGCAACAATAACTCCTTCCCTTTCCAGGGCAGTCAGGTCCTCTTCTCCTGCCGCATCTTCACCGTCAGGAGCAGGAGCGGCCGTCGTATTTTTTTCAAGTAAAACAATCTCCAGCGGTTCATCTGCAAAAGTTTTTACTTCTGCGGGCGGATAGTTTGCCCCGTAGACCAGGGCGGCATGACTGTCATATTCAATTTCCGTTACATCTGCGGCCATCAGTCTGGAAAAAATATAGTTAACGCAGTTTACAATATTTCTGCGGCAGCGAAAATTATGTTTTAAATGAATTTTCCTGTTCTTCTCTCCCGGTTCCGGTGAAAAACGGCTGTATTTTTCAAGAAAAAGACCCGGTTCGGCCAGGCGGAAGCGGTAGATGCTCTGTTTAACGTCACCGACCATAAAAAGATTTGGCCGGCTTCCCTCCTGGCGTGAAACAAGCTGCAGGATGGCATCCTGAACCGGACTGATATCTTGGTACTCATCAACCAAAACATGTTCAAACTGCCCGGCCAGTTCCAGGGCGGCCCGGGACGGCAAAAACTCACCCGGCAGTGCTTCCCTGTCCAGTAGGATTTGCAGACAATAATGCTCCAGGTCATTAAAATCCAGCAGCCCTGCCCGTATTTTTGCCCTCCTGTATTTTTCCG
Source organism: Firmicutes bacterium UBA3936 (assembly GCA_002385745.1). Classification (GTDB taxonomy): domain Bacteria; phylum Bacillota; class Dethiobacteria; order Dethiobacterales; family Dethiobacteraceae; genus DTU027. Next base: position 35,834 of record DGEC01000073.1, on the reverse strand, counting down.
CAAACCTGCCTACAGTTTCCACCAGGATTTTTACCAGGGGAGCCAGGTCTGCTATTTCAGCGGCAAAATCCTCCAGCGAGCGGGCAAAGAATTTTCCCGCCGCCTCATTTACCAGCTTTTTAGCTGTATCCCTCAGCGCTTTTACCCGTTCTTTGCTGTTGCTGTCAACATCGCGAGCCGCCGGCAGCCTGGCAAATCCGCCGTTCAGCCAGGCGTCGCGCAAATCCTCCCAGGACCCGGCCGCAAGCTTTTGCAGTTTCTCAAGCCAGGATATTTCCTGCCTGATGGCCTGCTCGTAAACAAGGGGACCGTCCGGAAGACGGGAAATTTTAAGGGCGCAAGAAAGCAAGTCCAGTGACTGCTCAAGCAAAAGGCTGATTTCCGCCTTAAGAGGCTGCAGCCATTTTTTCAGGCTTTCTTCCCCTGCATCTTTAGCAATATCGTATGCGGCAGCAGCCTTTGCCAGCCATTCCTTTGGCCAGGGATTGCTCCAGCAATAATTGTACAAATCAATAATCAGGTCTATAAGCCTGTCGTCACCGGCCCTGCCGCCATAGTGAACTGCCAGGGTCAGAAAATCCTGATTCCCTGCGGCAAAGCTTTCTTCCAGCAGTTCAGCCGCAACATCCCTCTGCAGGATTTCGGCTTCCGCTTCATCTGCCACTCGGAAGGAAGGATCCGCGTCTTCCAGCAGGTAAAAGTAGCGCCGGATAACATCCAGGCAAAAAGAGTGCAGCGTGGAAATAGATGCACCGTTTAAAAGGGAGAGCTGTTTTGACAAAGCAAGGCGGTATGAAGCGGAAATTTCCTTTTCCAGTGCAGAGGCAATTCTTTCCCGCATTTCCGCTGCCGCCGCTTCAGTAAAAGTTACCACCAGCATTCTGTCGATATCAACCGGATTGTCGCTGCGGCAAAGCAGTCTGATGACCCGCTCCACCAAAACCGCTGTCTTGCCCGCACCGGCAGCAGCGGATACGAGCAGGTTGCAGCCTGTTGTTTCAATGGCGGCCAACTGTTCCTTTGTCCATTTAACGGCCATTTTCCGCATCTCCTTTCTGCCAGGCGGCAACTGACTGCAAAACTTCCTCGTGAGAATAGGATTTTAGAAGGCGATAGCCGTTCCCCGCCACAGCGGTGTCAAAACAGCAGAAGGGTTTATACGGACAATATGCGCAGGCGGTATTTCCGTTTTCTTTTTTAAAGGGAGATATTTCCGCCCTGCCTGACAGTATTTCCTTCGCCAGCTGCGCTGTCTTAAGTTTCAGGAAATCATAGAGCTGTTCCAGTTCACGGTGCCCGGCAACCCTGGAGTATTTTGTAAAGGAGTCGTCCTTTTTCAGCTTCGCATTAACCAGCTCTTCACCGCCCATCTGCTGAAATACTTCCGGGTCCGCAAGCAAGAGCCCTTCCAGTTTGCTTATCTCCTTTTCCTCTTCTTTTTTTCTTTCCGGATTTGGCAGCCGCCGGTAGAAAGGGTTAATCCCGAAATAAAACGCTCCGGCCGCTTCCGCATCTTCAGTTCCGAAAAGTCTGCTCACGCTTTCTTTTGCCGCTGCCATATACAGCAAAAGCTGCAGGGACAAACCGTGCCAGAAGTCTGAAAGATCAAGTTTTGTAGGTGAACTCTTGTAGTCAATAATGCGAAAATAAATTTTATCCTGTATTTTTGCCACATCAACCCGGTCTATTTTGCCATACACATAAACTTTGCGGCCGCCGCAATTTATTTCCCAGGCCGGGAATTGCGTGTTGCCAAAGGCGAGTTCCACAGCGGCAGGCTTAAAGCCGCTCTTCCTGATGTGAACAATAACCGCGGCCGCTGCGTTTGCCAGTATTTCTTTTAAGCGTTCCGCCAGAAAACGCATCCGCGCGCTGGATAGGAGTATTTCCCGGTTCAATTCCGGAATCAGTTCGTCAACAATGGACTTCATTCTTTCTTCCGCCTCTGCGACGGACAGCGTGTTCATGTCAGTTTTTTCAGCCAGCAGTCGCTCTACAAACCTGCGCAGCGCCTCATGATAAAAGGTTCCCATGCTTGATACGTCCACACTGTATTCCCGCCGTTCCTGCAAACGCATTCCGTACCTGGCAAAATGGGCAAAGGGGCATCTGGCATACTCCTCCAGGCGGGAAACGCTGCTGTGCAAATCCTGTCCCCACAGGGCCGCAGCGGTCCTTGGCAATAATTGCGGCACACTGTTATTATAAGCAAGGGCCGGCCAGAGTCCCTTCATCTGTTCCAGTGTCTGTTCATGGTTTAACGCTTCATTGTAAACAGCCGCCCAAAAGGGTGAGATTTCCTCCCCTTTCACTACCCTGCCTGCCAGCTGCAGAAGGCAGGCGGCAGCCTGCCTGGGACAGGCAAAGGCATGCAAATCAAATTCAGGATCGGGTGTATTGCCAAAAAAGAGAACCTCGTTTTCCGGAAATAGCCTTTGCAGGCGTTTGAAGAGCTGCGACGGTCTTTTTGCCCTGCCCTCTTCATCGGCCAGCGGGTAGCTTGCCCAGAGGTATTCCGAACTTCTGGTCAGAGCAATATACGCTAGGTATTGTTCATGAAACAGCCGCTGCCGCCTGGTTATAGCCAGCTCCAGGCCGCTTTCGGACATGTTTTCCCGTTCCTCATCGGCAAAAAGCCCCTCCTCAGTCAAACGTGACGGGAAAGCGCCCTCGCTAAGCCCCAGCACGTAAGCTGCCCGGAGGTCCGGCTGCCTGGAACGCTCCACATTTCCTATCAAAACCATGTCGCTCGCCATCGGGACCAGGCCCAGTTTTAAATTCTCCAGGGCGGCAAGGAAAATTTGGCTGAACTCGGAAAGTGTGAGCAAGGTATCTCCCTGTATGGCAACATTCTGTTCCAGTATTTCAATTACTCCCTGCCAGACCTGCCTGTGTTCAAGGGCTTTTTCCGGCCTCTCCCCTCCGGCGGCTTCTTCCGACCAGCGGGCAAGGGTAGCGGCGGCGCCGACCCCTGCAAGCAGTTCCCATAAATGCGTACAGTATTCCCTTACCGTCTGGTTGCCTCCCGCAAGCATTTTTTGGGCAAAAGGCCGCAAGTGCCTCCGAAACTCCCTTCTCCCCTTTTCAAGCAGCTTTTTATCTTCTTCCGGCAGCGCTTCACGCTGCCCGTCATCCAGTGTCAGGTTCAGTTTATAATCAAAGGGCTTTTCATCCAGCCAGCGGCTGCCGCTGATACCGTGAGCCAGGGCATAATTTTCCATAATATCGGCAGCCTCCCTGGATATGGGAAGTATATCGGTCTTTAACAGTTGCAGGACATGCGGCAATTTAAAGCCGCTGTTGACAGCCTCCAGGGCCGACCGCAAAAATTCCGCCAGCGGGTGATGTGCCGCCGGCTGCCGTTCATCAAGGTAATAAGGAATCCGGTATTCCGTAAAAACTGCGGCAACCAAATCGCTGTAAGCGGAAAAACTGCGGAGAATAACGGCTATATCCCGGAAGCGGCACCCCCTTTCCCGCACCAGGTGTAAAATGTCTCTCGCAGCGGCTTCAACTTCAGCCCGGGGGCCCGCGGCGGCAACCAGCTTGAGATTTTCAGCCTTCCCGGGGAATGAAACGGGCGGCAGTGAAGCAAAATGCTCTTCCAAATGCCCAAGCTCCGGCATTGCAAAACGTGTTTTTTCTTTTTCCAGCGGCAGTTTCAGTGGAGGAATTATTTCAGCGCCCGCCTTTTTTGCCAGCGCGTGCAGGCGCAGGTATGTGTCTTCAGTGGGGTGAAACAAATCATCCTCCTGCGGGGGCCTTTCCAGCCGGTGGTCAAGGCATAAAGCAACTTCAACCTTTTCCGCTTTGGCAAATAAAGCTGCAATAACCTCATACTCCTGCGGAGTAAAGCCGGCAAAGCCGTCCAGCCAGATTTGCGTGCCGGCAGGCAAAATCCCTTCCCAGACAGCTGCGGCAAGCTCACTCATGGTATCCTCCGGGTCATAATAGCCGTTTTTAACAAAATCCTGGTAATCGGAATAAATTACGTGCAGGTCCGAAACTTTGCTTTTCAGAACCTCCGGGCATTCCGTCCCGAAAGAAACGGCCGACAATTTTTCCGGTTCTATTCTATAATGCCGGAACTCCCTTATCTGCACGGCAAGCTGTACACTGAAACCGGGCTGCCTGGCCGCTCCGGCAAAAATCTTCAACTGCTGCTCCTTTTCCTGCAGCAGGCGCCGCAACAAAAGCTGCCGGCCCGTTTCCGTTATTACAGGCAGGCTGTGCCTCTCACCGAGCAGGCGGTATGCCAGCCTGCGAAACGATAAAACCTGTGCTCTGAAAGTTCCTCCGCCACAGAGGACCGCCAGTTTTTTTTCCATTTCAAATGAAGCTTGCTCGGGAACCAAAAGGATAAGCGGCGCTCCCAGGGGCTGCTTTTTATTTTCATTTGCCATTTGTCGCAGGCAGGCCTGGGTTTTCCCGCTGCCGGCCCTGCCAAGGATAAAGCGAACTGCCATAGCTACCTCCGTAAAGCCTCACTTTTTCGCTTTGCGTTTTTCTAAACTTGCCAAGCACAAGCTATCATCTCTATAATTCCTTTTTTGTCTGCCACTTCCTTTTTTTCTCCGTATGTATTACAATAAAGAACATACTTACATAACATTAAGGCAAAAAAGGAGGCTCTTGCATGTATAAAATTGCCGTTATACCCGGCGACGGAACAGGCCCGGAAGTCGTCCGCGAAGGCTTGAAAGTACTGGAGGCCCTTGGTAATGCCAACTTAAAATTTGCTTTTACTCATTATGATTTGGGCGGCGAGCGCTACCTGAAAACAGGCGAGGCACTCCCCGACAGCGTTCTTGACGAGCTGCGCCGGTTTGATGCCATATATCTTGGTGCCATAGGCCATCCGGACGTCAAGCCCGGTATACTGGAAAAAGGTCTGCTTTTGCGTTTACGCTTTGAACTGGATTTATACATTAACCTACGCCCCGTTAAACTCTACCCGGGCGTAGAGACTCCCTTGAAAGACAAAAGACCTGAAGATATTGATTTTGTTGTCGTCCGCGAAAACACGGAAGGACAGTATGCCGGTGCCGGCGGAATTATCCGCAAGGGAACGCCCCATGAAATCGCCATTCAGGAATCCGTCTGCACCCGTATGGGCGTGGAGCGCTGCCTGCGTTATGCCTTCGAATACGCCAGGGAAAGAAACAGGGGCAGGAAAGTAACACTCTGCGGGAAAACCAATGTCCTTACCTATGTGTTTGATTTATGGGAGCGCGTCTTCCATGAAATAGGCGAGCGTGATTATCCCGATATCACCCGCGACTATGCCCATGTGGATGCTACCGTAATGTGGATGGTCAAGAACCCCGAATGGTTTGATGTCATTGTCACAGAAAATATGTTCGGAGATATCATTACTGACCTTGGGGCAATGATCCAGGGAGGGATGGGAATTGCCGCCGGCGGCAACATCAACCCTGAGGGGGTTTCAATGTTTGAGCCCATCGGTGGTTCCGCTCCCAAATATACAGGCCAAAATGTCGTCAATCCGCTGGCGGCCATCAGCGCCGCCGCCATGATGCTGGAAACACTCGGTGAAAAAGAAAGTGCGGAGCGCATTGAAAAATCGATTGTAACGGTCTGTCAAAAACACCTGAAAAGCATGGCCGCCGGTCAAATGGGCTACAGTACTAGTGAAGTAGGCGACCTTGTCGTCAAATATCTCTAAAAGACTATAATAACAAACTTCAAACAGAGTGGTATCCGGTCATGTGCCGGATACCGCTCTGTAATTCTTTTATTTTGTTTAAATGCGCGCTTATCCGTTGCTGGGGTTGGCAATGCCGGTGCGTGCTCCGTTGTCGGGACTTTTTCGCAGCCGCAGCGCCAGCCCCACGCCGGTGGCGGCAAAAATACCGATAAATAAATCTGCGAAGATGAAAATAAGCGACATGGGGCCGATGCCTGTAAAGTCAGACAGTCCCTTTATCCAGGTAAGCTCACGGAAAAAAAAGATATAGAGCTGGGGTATGAGAAACCCTATTATGAGCGTTGCGGCTACAGCGCCCCTGTTCCCCTGCTTGCAGATAAGCCTGTCTAAAATCAGGGAGATCAGGATGCCGGGAAGAATCAACAGCCAGTAAAAAGTGTAGTTAAACAAAACTGCCGGCACAACGCTGCCCAAGGCGAAGGCTGTCATTCCCGAGCGCCACAGGCTGTGAAAAGGGTACTCGTTCCGGAACAGATATGACAAAACAGTTATTCCCAGGACTGCTTCCACCATAAAAGCCAGCCAGGGAACGGTAAATATAATAAAATAGCTTCCGGTGCCGTAAGTCAGTTCTACCAGGAAAGTTCTGACAATGCCGCCGGCCATAAAGGCCAGTCCTGTCAGGGCTATATTCAGTATTAAATTATTGGTTTTCTTTTGCATGGTTAACCTCCTTTTTTTAGTATAGCAGTTTTTCCCCGGCTTGTGTAGTTAATATAGCCATTTTTCGGAATAACTGCAACGGCTGCACGTTCCCGCTGTCCGGCGCGTAATATGGAGGAGACGGCAATTACTCTATTTTATCGTGAAGGATGATCTGATTTGTCCGGAAAAACCTCCATTTGGATAGCAGGCGATGAAAATGTTTTCGTTGTCAAAAGGAAAAGCATATTCAGCGGCAAATTATTGCCGGCGGAACAAGAACTGGAAATATATAAGGCGGTACCCGGTGAAAGAGTACAGATAATACGGCCTGACGGAAAAGGCAATTATTCGGTCCGACTGCCTCCGGGCACATATTTCGTCACCGCAGCCAAACCCGCTTCCCCCGTTCAGGTGGACGCAGCTCTGGCCAAGCCCATTCATCCGGAAATGCTCGACAGCTCCGTCTGCGATGTGGGCGAGGTTCGCGGTGAAGCCGCGGCAGACCTGGGGCAACCGGTAAAAAAAAGCGGCCGTTCCACCGGGCTGACATATGGGCATGTAATCGTCATCGGTGCCACCGTTACAGTAAATTTTACAGCCGGCCGGTCTGCCCGGTTTGTTAATCAGATTATAACAGGCAAAATGGGCAGTCCCGGCGACAGCGGCTCCCTTCTTCTTGATGAGGACAATAATGCCTTGGGCCTTTTGTTTGCCGGCAGCGACCTGGTTGCCGTCTATCATCCCATCAGTGAAATAACAGAACAACTGGCAGTCAGGGTGACAAAGGAGAAATACCCCTGGCCTGCAGTTTATTACAGGCAAAACCGCTACCGCGAACTGGAGGAAATCTGCAAAAACGCAATACCGGCTCTTTTATCACTGCCCAATGTGGTGGGGGCAGGAATCGGGCATAAAACGCGGCGGGGCTTTAACAGCGGCCGGGCATGCATTACAGTGCTGGTAAGCAAAAAAAACCCACTGGACGACTTGCCGGAGGAAGAACGGATACCTTCACAGATAAACGGTGTGCTCACTGATGTGCTGGAAACAGGCGAGCTTGCAGCCGTTACGGGAACACCTGCAGCCGGCAACGATCCCGGACGCACCGGCAGAATGCGCCCTGCAAGACCCGGAATCAGCATAGGCCATTACCTGGTAACGGCCGGTACGCTGGGGGCCGTTGTCTATGATGCACGCACTTCCGAGCCTTTGATTCTTTCCAACAACCATGTGCTCGCCAACTCATCAAACGGCAGCGACGGCCGTGCCAAACTTGGAGACCCTATTCTCCAGCCGGGTGCCGGCGACGGCGGCAGCCGGGAACATGATGTAATCGGCAGGCTGCACCGCTTCTACCCGCTGCACTTTCTTTAGTACACCGCTAAATTCGCCGGCAAGGCGTTTTTTTTGCAAATGTTGACATCTCTTTGCTTACTGCTTAAGATGAAAAGCATGAGGTGAAATTTATGAAAATCGGTATTGTCGGTCCCGCGTCTGCCGGGAAAACAACCCTTTTCCGTCTCCTTACCGGAGCTGCACCGGCCCGCAGCAAGGGCGGTCTTACAATAGGTACGGCACATGTTCCTGACGAACGCCTAGACCGGTTGTCTGCCGTCTTCAAAGGCAAAAAAACCGTTTACGCCACACTTGAATTCTGCGATTTGCCTCCCCTGGGAGCAAAAAGCGAAATAAGCGGCGAAACCGCCGGCAAGCTAAAATCCCTTGATGCACTGACTGTCGTAGTCCGCGCTCACCGCGACCCGACCGTCCCCTGGCCCGGTGAACCGGTTGCCCCGGACAAAGCTTTTTCCTCCTTTCAGGAAGAAATGATTCTCACCGACTTGCTCCAGCTGGATAAAATACTTGGCCGCAAAAAAGACAAAGGCCGTTCTCAGGAGGAAACTGCCTTTCTGGAAAAATGCCAATCACTTCTTGAGGAGATGAAACCCCTTTCATCTGCAAACTGGGATGCCGGTGAGCTGCCATGCCTGCGTAATTACGCTTTCCTTTCTTCCCGTCCGGTTTTAGTGGCAGTCAATATTGATGAGGAACAACTGCAGGACCATATTTATGACGGACAGCGGGAGCTCCTTTCTCTTTGCGAAAAAGCCAGTTATCCTGTAATTGAATTTTGCGGAACACTGGAAATTGATATCAGCGAAATGGACAAGGAGGAACAGGCGGAGTATTTGGCTGCTTACGGCCTGAAACAGTCCGGAATTGCCCGCCTGGCTGCCGCAGCTTACAGGCTGCTTGATTTAATCTCCTTTTTTACCGTCGGTGAAGATGAAGTCCGTGCCTGGACAGTAAAAAATTTCACACCGGCAAAAAAAGCTGCAGGCAAAGTTCACTCCGATATGGAACGTGGGTTTATCAGGGCGGAAGTAATCAATTTTGCTGAATTCATGTCCCTAGGGGCATCGCTGAAAATTGCACGCGAACTGGGGAAACTGCGCCTTGAAGGTAAAGATTACCCTGTTTGTGACGGTGACATAATAAATTTCCGTTTTAATGTTTAAATGCGGCGGCCGGGTATTGATAATTCACTCCTGTCAGCCGGTAACTAAAGAAAATCTTTTCTTTTTACAGAAAACAATTAATCTTATTATAATTAATAATAAATAATCAGTATTATCCCTTATAGAAAATAAATATTTATTATATGTGCTAAATAATAAACAGCGATTGATTATTATCGACTTAGCTGGTACAATAGACTTCGGGAAATATGCAAATATTTTCTCAGGAAAAGTTCAGAAGGTGAGTGATTTAAAAAAATGAGTGACTTGCATGCCCTATTTAACCCAAGATCTGTTGCAGTAATCGGAGCATCCAGCAAACCGGGTAAAATCGGATACTCCATTGTGGAAAATCTAAAAGAAAGCGGTTATACCGGCAAAATCTACCCGGTAAACCCCAACGCAACAGAGATTCTAGGCTATCCCTGCTTTCCTTCCGTAAAAGACATCGGACAACCTGTTGATGAAGCCATTATCACCGTCCCGGCCAAACTTGTCCTCAATGCTGCCCGGGAATGCGGTGAAGCCGGCGTCAAATTCCTGGTGGTTATCACGGCAGGGTTTAAAGAAATCGGCGGGGAAGGAGTGCAGCGCGAGCAGGAGCTTGTGAACATCTGCCGTCAATATAACATGCGGATGGTTGGGCCTAATGTTGTCGGTATTACCGATACAAATACGCCTCTTAACGCCTCCTTTGCCCCCGGTGCCCCTCTGCAAGGGAAAATCGCCTTTATTTCCCAAAGCGGAGCTATGCTTATCGCAATTCTGGACTGGAGCCGCAGCGCCGGCATCGGTTTTTCCCAATTTGTCTCCATGGGTAATAAAGCCGATTTAAACGAAGTCGACTTTATTTGGTGTGCAGCCCAAGACCCCAATACAAGCGTTATTCTCTGCTACCTGGAAGACGTTACCGACGGCGACCGTTTTCTTGAGGTTGCAACAGAAGCCAGTAAAATAAAACCTGTTATTATACTTAAATCAGGCACGTCCAAGGCCGGCGCCCGTGCAGCCTCATCCCACACAGGCGCCCTTGCCGGCAGTGATCTCGCTTATGAGACTGCATTCAAGCAGTGCGGTGTAATTCGTGCCAACACCATGTCTGAACTGTTTGACTTGGCCGTAGCCTTTATTAACCAGCCGGTGCCGAAAAACAGCCGTGTAGCCATTGTCACCAATTCCGGCGGCCCCGGAATCATTGCTACCGACAGTGTGGAACGCTACGACTTAAAAATGTCACGCTTTAACGAGCAGTCAAAAGAATATTTTAAACAAAACCTGCCGGCAGAATCCAGTTTTTACAATCCCGTTGACCTCCTGGGTGATGCCAGCCATGAACGCTACCGTCTGGCCATGGAAACAATCCTTGCCGACGAAAACACCGATACGGCTCTCATCCTCCTTTCACCGACAGCCGTTATCGATCCGTTAAAGACCGCAGAAATCATAGTGGAAATGCGGAAAAAATATCCTGACAAGCCTGTTTTCACTTCCTTTATGGGCGGTGAACGCATCAGTGAAGGCAATAAACTTTTATCCGAATCCGGCATCCCCTGCTATACCTTCCCGGAGCCGGCCCTGCAGGCCATTTCCGGAATGGTTAAATATTCCAAGCTGCGGGAAAAAGTAATGAACGCAAAACCGCTTGCACCGGCCGCGGACGTCGACAAGGAAGCCGTCAGGAAAGTCTTTGCTGAAGTTGTTAAAGACGGGAGAACAGCTCTTTTAGGCTATGAAACAACTAAAGTTGCAGAAGCCTACAAAATACCGGTTGCCCCCGTCTATCTCGCCAAGAGCCCCGATGAAGCGGTCGAACTTGCAAATAAACTCGGCTATCCCGTTGTCCTGAAAATCGCCTCGCCTGAAATACTGCATAAAAGTGATGTTGGCGGCGTAAAGGTAGGCCTGGAAACGGCACAGGAAGTAAAGGAAGCTTATCAGGCCATCATGGACAGCGTGAGCAAAGCCCTGCCCGACGCACCGATTTACGGCATTGAAGTTCAGAAAATGATGCCCAAGGGCACCGAAATTCTTATCGGCATGATTAAAGATGCCCAGTTCGGTCCCATGATTGCCTTTGGCATGGGGGGCATCTACGTCAACCTGCTTAAAGATGCCTCTTTCCGCCTTGCCAAGTGCATGACTAGGGAAGATATTGAGGAAATGATGACTGAAACCAAAGCCTATACCCTGCTCAAGGGCTACCGGGGCAGTGAACCTGCCGATCTTCCTTCCATTGTCGATGCCATAGCCAGGGTTACCCAACTGTCCCTTGATTTTGCTGAAATTGCCGAAATTGACCTGAACCCTGTAGTGGCTTACCCGGACGGCGCCGCGGCACTTGACGTTAAAATCACCCTTAACGGTGAAGCGAAATAACGGCTCCTGCCCGTAAGTAAACGTTAAAAAGGCATACCAATCGTCATGTTGGTATGCCTTTTTTATTCGGTCCAGGAACGCAAAAGTTCAATTTCGTCTTTGTACTCCAGGTAGTCATCAACCGGTGTTTCCAAAAGCAGCGGCAGGCCGCTGAAAACAGGATGGGCAATGACATTAAGTATTCCTTCCCTGCCCAAATAACCTTGGCCGATACGGGCATGCCTGTCACGCTTGCTATTGGGCGGGAACATGGAATCATTAATGTGCAGGGCTTTCACCCTCTCCAATCCGACCAACTCCGCCAGATCATCCGCCAAACGAGCTACTTCTTCCTTCTGCAGGAAATCGTAACCTGCAGCCGTCAGGTGGCAGGTATCCAGGCAGACACCCAGGCGTTCCGGATGCCCGAGGGCAGACAATATTTCTTGAATATCCCGCAATGATCCGACTTCAGTCCCCTGTCCGGCCATGGTTTCCAAAAGCAGCATAGTTTTGCCCCGGGAGGGTATAAAAGCTTCCTCCAGGGATTCAATGATCTTTTTAATACCCTTCTCTCGACCCGCTCCCACATGGGAACCGGGATGGACCACCAGGTACTCCACACCGACGGCATCCATCCGCTGCAAGTCATCGGAAATTACCATTTTGGCAAAAGCAAAAGACTTTTCTGCAGCAGCAGCCATGTTTACCGTATAAGGCAAATGTCCCACAACAGGGAACAAATCATGCTGCCTGCGCTTTGCCTGCCAAGACGCCGCTTCCTTTTCCGTTATGATACGGGCTCTGCCTCCCCGGGGATTACGGGTAAAAAACTGAAAAGTATTGGCACCGATATTGGCAGCCGTTTCCGCCGCCTTGTCCAGCCCTTTTGCTATGGAAAGATGTGCTCCTAGCCTCATACAATTCCCCCGCCTGAGATTGTAAATGTGCAGCTTTCTACTTTATACCATACAGAGCGGGATAAGAACAAGCGGTAAAAAAACGGGCTGTCATTTATTCTTTTCCCTGCGCAGGCGTCTCGATATGATGCCGCCTATTTTTCCTGTTTCCCGTGAGGTTAAGCCTTTCCATCCTTTTTCTTTTACCTTATCAATAATACCCAATTCACCGGCTATCTCCATTTTCATTTGTTCGATCTTTCTTTCCTCGGGCGTCATGTTCTCCGGCTTTTTTTTAGGTCTGGCCATAGCAAAAACAACTCCTTTTTTACCTCATTGTTTTTTATTATAACAATCTGTTCCCGCTGCTATTCTGCGGCAAAAAACAGGTATTAGCCTTTATCCGGGAAAATGAAAATTTACTAAAGAAGACTCTCTACACCGGTATATTGCAGATCAAGGCAGGCTTTTTACCATGACAGCAAGAAATACTAAATAAAAAACATCGGAGGGAAATATGAAATATCTGCTGCGCCTAGTCCAAAGTGCCAGGCCTTACTGGTGGCTGCTTGTCATCACCGGGATTAGCCTGCTGGCCATCACTGCACTTAATCTGACAGCTCCGCTGCTTGTAATGCGCCTGACAACTATCTTGACACACGCCCCGCATGCCGGATCAATAGTGCAAATTCGCAATATTGCCTTGCTGCTTGTACTAATTTATGTCGCCCGGGCATTGTTCCGTTTTTTTCACAGCTATTTAAGCCATGTGGCCGCCTGGCACCTGGTAGCCGATATGCGGGTCAGGGTTTACGACCACCTGCAGAAACTGTCAATGAAATATTATCACGACAAACAGACCGGAGAACTCCTGTCCCGGGCCACAAACGACACGTCAACCTTTGAGGTCCTTATTGCCCATGCAGTGCCGGACCTGGTCACCAATATCCTTATCCTGCTGGGAGTAACCGCTATTTTATTTTATATCCATCCCCTTCTGGCTCTGCTCACAATAATCCCTGTGCCGGTTCTTACATACAGCGGTTTTTTGTTTTCCAGGAAAGTTCTTCCCTATTTCAGGAAGGCGCAAAAAAGCCTGGCGGAATTAAATGCGGTCCTGCAGGACAATATTTCCGGCATGAAAGAAATCCAGGTTTTCAATCAGCAAAAAAAAGAAAAATCCCGAGTGGCGACCTGCGCTGCCGATTACACCCTGGCCATCTTGCGCGGGCTGAAGCTGGGAGCCATCTTCCACCCTTCCGTAGAAATGCTGACATCTTTCGGAACCGTTATTGTAGTGGGCTTCGGCGGATACCTGGCCATAAACGGAATTTTGCAAGTCTCGGATATTGTCGGCTTTATTCTTTACCTGAATTTGTTCTACCAGCCTATCAGCACACTTGCCCGGGTCAGTGAGGATCTGCAGCAGGCCGTTGCCGGAGCAGAAAGGGTTTACAGCATTTTAGACACTGACCCTGATATAAAAGATTCCCCCGGAGCCCGGGAAATAAAACGGGCTGAAGGCAAAATCACATTTGATCGTGTTTATTTCCACTATGTTGAAAACATACCCGTACTGACCGATGTTTCTTTTACCGCCCAAGCCGGACAGATGGTCGCCCTTGTCGGCCCCACCGGCGTAGGGAAAACAACAATAATCAGCCTTATTGCCCGGTTTTATGATCCCGTCTCAGGCAATATCTATTTGGACGGGCATAACCTGAAAGACATAACTTTATCTTCACTGAGAAACCAAATCAGCATAGTCCTGCAGGATGTCTTTCTTTTCCACGGCACCGTGGCTGAGAACATTGCCTACGGGGTAAAAAATGCCGGGCAGGAGGAAATTACAAGAGCGGCAAAAATAGCAAGAGCCCATGATTTCATCTGCAAGCTGCCCGAAGGCTACCAGACAGTTATCGGCGAGCGGGGAGTCAAGCTGTCGGGTGGTCAGAAACAGCGCCTGGCCATTGCCAGAGCGGTTCTCCGCAATACTCCCATACTTATTTTGGACGAAGCAACGGCTTCCGTCGATGTGGAAACGGAAGCGAAAATACAGCAGGCAATACAGGAACTGACGGGCAGCAGGACAATCATCGTCATAGCCCACCGTCTTTCCACAATCAAACGTGCCGACCAGATTCTGGTCCTGGAAGACGGCAGGATAGTTGAGCGGGGCACCCATGATGACTTAATAAAGCAAAAAGGCCTTTACCACGAATTATGCAAAATCCAATTTGGCACGGACAATCATTAAAATAAAAAAGCCGCAATACATTAGCGGCTTTTTGCTTATTTCAATTGTCTGAGCAAAGGCCGAATCCCGGCTGCCGGCGGAACCTGCCGGCAAAAGCAGCGGACATGCTACAGGCGGCAGGCTATTTCCCCGCCCAGGCGGGCATTTGCCGCCAGGAGAGCAAGGTTGGCTTTTAATGTCCTCCCTTGCGACAGTTCTGCCAGTTCTTTCAGCATGTAAGGTGTTACATCCTTGCCGATAATTACCTTACCGGCCGCTTTTTCCACCGCAGCGTCAACCAGCGGCAGCAGTTCCTCGTATGGAATTTGATATTCCTCCGGAACAGGGTTGCAGACCAAAAGTGCCGAGTCCAGTCCCAGGCTGTCCCGGGCAGCCGCTGCCCGTGCCGCTTCTTCCGCCGAATTTATTCGCCAGGGAATTATATAGGGTGACCGGGAAGAATAAAAGGCCGGAAAATATTCTGTATTATAGCCGAGTACCGCAATGCCTGCAGTCTCCAGATATTCCAGGGTGAAACGCAAATCAAGGATGGCCTTTGCCCCGGACGCAACTACAATCAGCGGTGTTTTTGCCAGTACTGCAAGGTCAGCGGAAATATCAAAACTCCGGTGAAAATCGCGGTGCACACCCCCTATTCCCCCGGTGGCAAAGACCCTAATGCCGTAGCGGTAAGCCAGGTATGCCGCAGCGGAAACGGTTGTCCCGCCGCTTAGTGATTTCGCCATGGCGCAGGGCAGTTCATGCCGGCTGATTTTAACTGTGTCCTCCGTCTCTGCCAGGCACTTGATTTCTTCACCGGACAGGCCGATGATAAGTTCTCCGCGGAGCATGCCTATCGTACACGCCACTGCTCCGCTTTGTTCCACTGCCTTCTCCATTTCATAGGCCGCCTGCAAATTATACGGGTAAGGCAGGCCGTGGGTGAGAACGGCCGTTTCCAAAGCCACCAGTGGCTCACCGTTCCGCAGGGCGTAAAGAACCTTTTCAGCCACTCTGACATTCACATTTTTTCACTTCCTGTCAGTTTTTTCAGTTATATCAACTTTTGAGCGGCAATTCTTTTTCTCTTTCCTCATCACTCAATACTTCAGTAATGACAATATCAAGTTTTTCGGTCAGGTCCAGGTCATAGGGCTCTTTGTAAAAAGCGCCGTTACTGTTTTTACAGACTCTGACGACCGGCCTCAAGGGAAATCCCCTGTTGCATTTCACCACCAGGCCAAGCTCTCCGCTGCTCAGTCTTAAACAGGTGCCGATGGGAAAAGCGGCAACATGATTTAAAAAGCAACGGATCATTTCCGCATCATAGAGTTTTGTACTGCTTGTTATTATTTCGACAGCCTCATGGGGAAGTAAGGCCTTCCTGTACGGCCTGTCTGCTGTCAGGGCATCAAAGACATCAACAACCATAACCAGCCGGGAAAGCAAGCCGATATCATCACCGCTGAGCCGGCAGGGGTAGCCGGAGCCGTCATACCGCTCATGGTGCTGGACTGCCACGCCGATACTGGCTGCAGGAATGCAATTGTAGCGGCTGAGTATTTCTTGCCCGTATTCCGGATGCTTTTTTATTTCCGCAATTTCCTCCGGGGTAAGACTGCCCTTTTTTTTCAGGATTGACTCGTTAATCCAAATCTTCCCCACATCATGCAGCAAAGAACCAACGGCTAAATCCTCGAGAAAAGTTCGCTTTTTGCTCAGGCCGCAGCCGATCAAAAGGGAAAGAATGCAAACATTAATCGAATGGTTGAAAGTATAATTATCGGTGTAGCGGATATCGACCATGTTATAGATGACATCCTGGTTTTCCAGCACTTCCCTGATCAGCCTTTCCACCGCAAAAATAAACCGGTTGTTGAGCGCCCCTCCGTTTCTCAAAATTCCCCGCTGCATGCTGTCAATTGTTTCCTTAACCGCCTTAATGGCTATAATCCTCGTCTTCTGAGAAACAACTTCATCAAGCGGCACATCATGCAGCAGCGGGTCTTCAATATAGACATGCTTTATACCCGCCTTCTCCAGGCTTCTAATATATCTTGCCTGCAGTTTGATCCCCGCATT
Source organism: Firmicutes bacterium UBA3936 (assembly GCA_002385745.1). Classification (GTDB taxonomy): domain Bacteria; phylum Bacillota; class Dethiobacteria; order Dethiobacterales; family Dethiobacteraceae; genus DTU027. Next base: position 19,370 of record DGEC01000073.1, on the reverse strand, counting down.
CAGCCACAACTGCCCGTCCGGACCGTAAACAGGCTTCGCCAAGGTCATGCCGGGCTTTAAAAATGAAATCCTTAGTTTGCGCATTATTTTTCTCCCACTGATAAAATGGCAAATTAATCTTTATATTTCGCCCCGGCGGCCGTTTTCCCTTTTTTTCGAGCAACTTTGTCGCTTTTTGCGGCGGTTAATATAAAGGCAGCTGTAAAAAAGCCGTCATAACCGGGTGGTTTTTTATGGTATAATAAAAAAGTGCCTTACTTGCAGCTAAGGAGGTTTATACGGATGCATTGTGCATTGACAATAGCCGGCTCCGATTCGGGCGGCGGCGCCGGCATTCAGACCGACCTGAAAACCTTTTCCGCCCATGAAGTATACGGCACAAGTGTCATTACCGCCCTGACGGCGCAGAATACCAGGGGTGTCCACGGCATACATACCGTACCCGCCGCCTTTGTCGCTGCCCAGATGGAGGCTGTTCTCACGGACATTCCTGTTTCAGCTGCAAAAACCGGCATGCTGGGTGAAGCTGATGTCATAGCCGCCGTAGCCGAGACAGCGGCCCGTTACCAGTTGCGTAAACTTGTAGTCGACCCCGTTATGGTAGCGGAAAGCGGTGACAGGCTGCTCCGGGAAGATGCCGTTGATACCCTGCGGGAAAAGCTGCTGCCTCTCGCTTTGATTATTACTCCCAATCTCCCCGAAGCAAGCGTCCTGCTCGGGCGAGATATCAAGACAGAAGAAGAAATGATTGCCGCCGCCCGGGACCTTTACCGCTTCGGCCCCCGCTATGTCCTCGTCAAAGGCGGCCACCTGCCGGGAAATGAGATGACAGACATACTCTACGACGGGACCGAAATATATCGTTTCAGCGCAGAAAAGATACAGAATAACCATACTCACGGCAGCGGCTGCACTTATGCCGCCGCCATAACTGCCAATCTTGCCCGCGGCCTGTCCCCGCTGGAAGCCGTTAAAAAAGCAAAGGATTTTATTACCGCCGCTATCGCCCACGGCGCCGCCGTCGGCAGCGGCTACGGCCCCACGAACCCCATGGGTTCCCTTTGGCAGGAGATTTGGCAGCTTCGCGCTAAACAGGCATTCTCTGAAGCAGTCCGGATATTGCAGCAAAATAATGGGGCATTGCAGGGTTTGGGAGACAGGTTTTTACTTCTTTTCTGCCGTGACGGGGCAAGCAGTATTGAGGATATTGCTTCCCTTAAGGTCTCATTTGCTAAAACCGCATCCCTTGACGAGCCGGCCTGGGGAAGTCCGCTGCCTGCCGCCCCGCTTCTCCTGGAGGCTCACCGCAGCAACAGCCATATCCGGGCGGCCCTTTCCCTGCCATACCCGGAACATCTTGAGTTGCCGGCTGTAAATACCGCCGCCGCTTCCGGCAAAGAATTGTTTTTCTGCCGCCTGGAGGGGAAAGACGTCCCGCAACTGCTTATTTTTGCCGACACGCTGCAAGCGGCGGCAAGAAAGGCCGTCACTCTTTAATACTTCTTTATGTGAAACGGCTTCTTTTGTTTCGCGCCGTGGACAGCAAATTCTTCAGAAAACATAATTACCGCCGGCAAGGCGGTTCTTTTTTTTAAATTTTAAACAACGGTTCTTTTTTTGCTTGCTGGCAGGGATGGTAAAGTTTTGCCCGCAAGATTTTTAAGCTTGTGCAGATAATATAAAATGACTGCGAATAAATTTCTTAGGGGGTGCAAGCAGATGTCTTATTTTCCTGAACCATGGTCGGATGAAGATCCGGATGCTGAAATAGCACAGGACATGTCGGCCATGGAAGCTCTGGACCCGCCATTTGAACCTGCTGTTAAACAAAACACTTCATTATTTCGCCGTTACTGGGAAAGACTCGTTAGAAACCGGCAAAGATGAACGGTTCACCTGCTCTCTGCATAGTTGTCCGCGACGACATGCTGTCCGCAGCTTTGGCAAGTAAAAAAATCCGCCGGTTGTTCGGCCCGCAGGAAACACAAAAGCTTCGGACAGAAAGGTACCATGACCGGGAGACCCCCTATCCCGCCTGGTACCTTTTCGGCTGTAAAAGCAGGCATGTAGAAGGCCTCGTTGCCTCTTACACTTCCCAGGGAGCGGCAGTTTATCTTTGCCCTGAAAGTATATTCTGCGCCGCTTTGCCCGTCGACATTATAGATGTACAGTTTGCCACCCTTCCGGATGATTTGTTTAAGAAATTATCTCAGCGTAATAAAACTATCTTTGGCTATCTCCCCGCTGAATATTCTTCCAAAACAGTGCAGGCAGCCGCCCTAAAAAAGCGCGGCGGAGAACGCTTCCTGCCGCTGCAGTGTTTTTTTGGCCGCCGCGACACCCCGCAACTGCCAAAAGGCCCCAGGTATTGGATAGTCAAAACTCCCACAGGTTCGGCAGGCAAAAGCAGCAACGGGGTGCCATACAGTGTCTGGACGGCGGAAAAGCTGCAGGAAAGCTTACCTTCTCTGCTTAAAAGCCTGCCGGAAAGCGAAAAAATTATCTGCAGCGAATTTATTGCTACAAGCGACCCATATGCAGGTTTTGCCGACCATGTTGTGCATAAAATGCCTTTCCTTTCAACTTCTGCAGGCGGAGCCGGCCCCTACGGACTGCACTGCCAGAGGCTGATTCACAACTGCAATTGGGATGCCCTGCAAAAAAAACAGGTGCTCCCGCTGGGGGAATTTATCGGGCAGCCGGAAATAATGACAGGCTACATCGGCAGAATCAAACTTTTGCCGGAATTTATCAGGGCTTTGCCTTTTTGCCGGAGCCGGGTCATATTATCCGTTGATTTTATCATTCCTCCTGACGGCTTCCCCCGCTACCTGGAGTCAAACAAGCTGGCAGCCACCTTTGCCGACAGTTTTGACCCTTCTCTCCCTCCGCTGATTGACTTTTATGCCCGGCTGCCTCTTTAGGATTTGAAGATTCGCCCTTTTGCGCCTCCTGAAGTGTGTTATAATAAGTGCAACAGGGAGGCTTGGACATATGAAAATAATAACTCTGCCGCACCGGGCAGAAATAAAATGCCAGGGATATTGGGACGGTTATTCTTCCTTCGTAACAAATGATAAATCCGTTTTTACCGAGGACGGCATAATAGTTGCTGCCAAAAAAACAACCGCCGCTGATTCTCAATGCTTTGACTACCGGAACTGTTTCCTTTTGCCGGCCTTAATAGACTGCCATATTCACCTGCGGATGCCCGCCGGCAAAACTTCTCCTGCAGAAAGAATAAAAAAGTATCTGGCCTCCGGTATTTTTGCCGCAAGAGACGCCGGGCACAGGGACGGTTTTCTGCCTGTGCCGTATTATCCTTTCCGGCTTTTGCAGCCCGGTTATGCCATTTTTAAAAGAGGACATTACGGCGCCGCCATTGGTATTGGAGCAGGCAGTCTCAAAGAAGCCCTGCAGGCAGTGGATATGCTGGCTGAAAAAGGGGCTTCCCATATCAAGGTAGTAGCCTCCGGAATTTTCAGTTTTTCCCGCTACGGTGAAACAGGGCCTGCTTCCTTTAGCGCTTTCGAACTAAAACAAATTGTCAGGCGGGCCGGATTCCATAATTTGCCCGTAATGGTTCATGCCAGCGGCGATGAAGCAGTGCGCCGGGCACTGCAGGCCGGTGTGGCGACAATCGAACACGGATACTTTATGTCAGGCGAAACCCTTTCCGCACTGGCCGACTGCGGTACTTACTGGGTCCCCACGCTGATACCGGCGGCAGTCCGGCTGACAGACAAAAAACTCCGCCTGGAGCATACCCCGGAAGAACGCTCCGTTATTTCCCGCACTCTTGCGCAACATATGGAACTTGTCGCCAAAGGCGCCGCCCTGGGAGCCAGGATAGCCTGCGGTACCGATGCGGGTGCTCCGGGCGTAGAACATGGCAAATCCCTGTACCGGGAAATTAAACTGCTGCAGAAGGCGGGGCTTTCGCCCTTGCAGGCCCTCCGGGCGGCAACCTCGACGGCCGCAGCCGCCTGCGGTCTGAAAAACACCGGTTCAATTGAAACGGGCCGAAAATCCTGCCTTCTTGCCGTTCCGGGCAATCCGCTTGAAAACATTGATGTTTTGCAAAAACCAACCGCCCTGTTCCTGCCGGGCTAAAGAATTTATGCCCGGCCGGCGGTAAAGGAGGCAGTAATTTTTTGAATAACCGGCTTTGTCCCTACTGCAACGGACTGAAAAACATCGTCTTTAACTGTCCAGCCTGCGGCTGCCCCCTTGAAGACTGCGGCCCACTGCAAAATATCCTTTCTTCCTATTCCCCTTACGAAGAACACAGCCTGCTTTTGCCAGGCTGTGTACACCGGTTTTTTTGTCCTGCCTGCTGCAGCAAATACGAAGCTGTACCGGCAGAATGCTGATAAAAAACACTTTTTAGTTACGAAAGAAAATACTTTTCCACCGCTTCGCGGTCCGAATAAGGAACGCGCTTATTTCCCACAAGCTGATAATTTTCGTGCCCTTTGCCGGCTAGAAGGACGATATCACCTTTTTGCGCCTGCGAAAGGGCATATTTTATGGCCTCGTTTCTGTCGGGCAGAATCACAGGCCTGCTTTGCATGCCTGTTGCGATTTCCCGGATAATGGCTTCGGCATTCTCTCCTGCCGGGTTGTCGGCAGTCAAAATCACAAGATCGCTGTATAGTTCGGCAATGCGGCCCATAACAGGCCTTTTCGCCCTGTCACGCTCCCCCGGGCAGCCAAACACAGTAATGATCCTACGGTGGGGAAATTCTTTCAGCGTCTGCAGCACTTTCTCCAAACCGTCGGGTGTATGGGCAAAATCAATAAAAATATGGAATTCCTGGCGAAAATCAACAGTTTCAAAACGGCCGGGCACATTTTTCAAACTTTCAATCCCCCTCTTCACCGCAGCAGGCGTTATTCCCTCTGCCAATGCGACGGCAGCGGCAGCCAGCGCATTGTAAGCGTTGAATTCTCCCGGCAGTGAGACGGTGACCTTTAATTCCTGCCCTTTGTAGCTTATGACAAGCTGTGTTGAAGAAGAGGAAGCAAGTATTCTCCCCCGGACATCGGCCCCGTTTTTCAGACCGAAAGAGAGAGGTCTGGCATTTACCATTTTCAGCAAACGTTTGCCGTAGGGGTCATCTGCATTAATTACTGCCCGGGGCCTGTCCACCTCATTTGAAAGCAATTCAAAGAGGTGAGCCTTTGCTAAAAAATAGGACTCTATTGTTTTATGAAAATCCAGGTGTTCATGACTCAAATTGGTAAAAACAGCCGTATCAAAACGTACATGTTCCACCCGCTGCCAGGCCAGGGCATGGGACGATACCTCCATGACCGCCGAGCCGGTTTTTCTTTCGGCAAGCTCCCGCAAAAACCGGTGCAGCTCAAACGCTTCCGGGGTAGTCAGAGAGCTTGGCAGGTAGCCCTTTTCAGTTTTAAAGCCGACCGTCCCGATAACGGCGCATCGCCGTCCCGCCGCTTCATAAATAGACTCCAGGAAATGTGTTGTAGTGGTTTTGCCGTTGGTCCCGGTAACCCCTACAATGTGAATTTCCCGGCTTGGCCGGCCGAAAAAGCTGTCCGAGAGATAGGACAAGGCATTTCTTGTATCCCGTACAAGAATCACCGGTACGGGCAAAATCAGCGGTTTTCGGGCGACAACGGCAACAGCCCCTTTCTCTGCGGCTTCCCCGACAAAAAGATGCCCGTCCGTCCGCAGCCCTTCCAGGCAGACATAGATATTGCCCGGCCTTACCTTCCTGGAATCATGCGTAATCCCTGTTATTTCGCAGCCGCTAAAATCCCCGCTTGCCCGGTAATCATATCCTTGCAGCAGTTCCTCTAATTTCATTGTACACCTCGGGTTAAGCATTCAGCCTGTGACAACCATATTGTTCCTGTGCACCGCTTCCGTGCAAGGTCTTTGCAAGACCTTTGCGGCTTCATCTGTACGCAGGCGTTTAATCAGCTTCATTTCTTTGGAGCTAAAATTAACCAGCCCCCTGGCCAGTTCATGTCCGTCCTCGTCTTCTATGGCAACCATGTCGCCCTGCACAAAGTTCCCTATGACATCAATAACGCCGCTGGGCAGCAGGCTTTTGCCTTCTTCCAGAATTGCCTTGCAGGCTCCCCTGTCCACAATTAAGCGGCCGTGGGCTGTCTGGCCAAAGGCAATCCAGCGTTTACGGCTGTCCAAACCCTTGTCTCTGGCACAAAAAAGTGTACCGATCTCTTCCCCGTCCAGCAGCCTCTGCAAAACATTTTTCTCCCGTCCGGGAGCTATAATCATGGGGATTCCGGACCTGGTAGAGATTTCGGCCGCCAGCAGCTTCGTTATCATGCCGCCTGTAGCCAGTTCTTCGCTTGTCTGTCCGGCATATTTCCTGATTTCAGGTGTAACCTGTTCCACGGTGGCAATAAGCTTTGCCTCCGGGTTTACTTTCGGATTGGCCGTATATAAACCGTCAATATCGGTCAGCAGTATCAGCAAATCCGCATCAAGGACGCCGGCCACCAGGGCCGAAAGGGTGTCATTGTCGCCAAAAACAATCTCTTCCACAGCCACGGTATCATTTTCATTGACTACCGGTATAACCCCGTAGCGCAGCAGTGTTTCCAGGGTGTTGCGTGAATTCAGATATCTTTTGCGGTCGTTAAAATCATCCCTGGTCAGCAATACCTGGGCGGCTATATGACCGTATTCGGCAAAGAACTTCTCATACATATGAATTAAAAGTCCCTGCCCCACAGCGGCTACGGCCTGTTTCTCCGGGATGGTACGAAGTTTGGCGGGCAGTCCCAGCCTACCGATGCCTGCTGCTCCGGCACCGGAAGAAACCAGCACAGGGTGCCGGCCCTGGTTTGCCAGATCTGCCATTTCCCGCACTATTTTTTCCAGCATACGAAAATTAATTTTTCCGTTTTTATGGGTCAGGGTCCTTGACCCTACTTTTACTACAATAGTTTTTGCATTTTTTAGAAATTCTCTTTGCCCCACCATTTAAATACCCATCTCCCTGGACTTTTCAGCCGCCTTTAAAACAGCCCTTTGCAACAGGCTGCGAAAGGCTCCCTTTTCCAGTTCATACAGTCCCGCCGCCGTAGTACCGGCCGGAGATGTTACTTTTTCCCGCAGCATTGCCGGATGCTCGCCTGTTTCCCTGACCATTTTTGCAGCCCCCAGAACTGTCTGTACGGCAAGCCTGTAGGCCAATTCCCTTGGCAGACCCGCAAAAACTCCTCCGTCCGCCAGGGCTTCAATAAACAGGCAGACATATGCCGGTCCGCTGCCGCTCAAGCCTGTGACGGCATTCATATATTTCTCGGGAATATGATATACTTCGCCCAGCTGCCTGAGCCAGCCGCTAATCTTTTCGATATCCTTTTCCCCGGCATATCTTCCGGCGCTGACGGCCAGAGCGCCTTCACCGGCCAGGCAGGGTGTATTTGGCATAACCCGGATGACACCGGTTTTTGAAGCCAGGCTGTGTTCAATTGCAGCAATCTTCAAACCGGCCACCAAAGAAACCAGGACTTGATCTTTTCGTAAAAAAGGGGCAATATCGGTTAAAAGCGCTTTGCTGTCCTGCGGTTTTACGGCAATAAAAACAACATCGGCTTCCTGGGCGACACCTTTTACATCCCGCGCTTCAACCCCGTATTCTTCTGCCGCTTCCTTAAGTACCGGCGGGTTTGCGTCGGCAATCAGCAGCATTTCCGGCCCGGCAACTCCCCCCAGCAGACCTTTGAGCAGGGCACTGCCCATTGCTCCCACTCCGATAATACCTATACGCTCTGTCATCTCCTGCCCCCCTATTCAGCCAATTTTTACTTTTTTCATTGTATAACAGCCCCTGCCGGATTGCAAGCGCAAGGCCGCAGTCATCAGGATGCCGTTTTGTTTAAAAATCAAGCAACCGGGGTAATTTGTTCTCATCAAACCTGCTGAATATGATTGCTTAGTGTCCAATAAAACCTCCTGAAATTTTTTTATAATATGGAGTCAGCCGCCGGCCCAGGATGTGTTGACTTTTTGCTTTATGTACGCTACAATAGACAATGCAGCGCAGGGGCGTAGCTCAACTGGTAGAGTGGCGGTCTCCAAAACCGTTGGTTGCACGTTCGAGTCGTGTCGCCCCTGCCATTTTTTTATTTTAGCGGGGTTTTCAGGAACTTAACATAAAAATAAAGTCAGCAAATGCCGGCGAACTGCCCTTCTTAACAAATCCTGTTAAGAAGGGTATTTTTATGCCTGGGAAAAGCGATTTAAAAAACATGGTTCGTGTTTCTTTTGTCAATATATTATTCTTTCCATAGCGATAAAACCTTTCATAAGTCTTACCATTTTTAAAGAATTACCTGAATGGAGGAGGTTCAGGGTTTTCTTGACAGCTACTGTACATTAACATTACTTGCAAAAATACTGACATAACTGTATAATCTACTTGCAAGAAGAACAGCAGTTAATTACAGTTGCTTGAGAGCAAGTTTTTGCCGTGTAAACGATGGCATGCTTTTCGCTTTTTATTTTTTTGCACTGAAAGCAATTAACTTGGCAGGGTGGTATCCCGAAAATGCTGATTAAATTAATAAACCGCCTGGAAAGAAAATACCAGCGCTTCGCAGTCAGAAACCTGATGTCCTACATCATCATTGCCAATGCCATCGTTTATTTGCTCACTTATTCACCTGCCGGCAGCAGGCTTTATTATTTTTTACTCCTGATCCCCCAGCTTGTCCTGCGGGGAGAAATCTGGCGGCTTCTGACTTTTATTGCTATACCGCCTTCCGCCTCTTTGCTTTGGATATTCTTTGCCCTGTATTTTTATTACATGATTGGCAGCAATCTGGAGCATGCCTGGGGGGCATTTAAGTTTAATATTTTCTATTTCTGCGGCATTATTTTAACAATAATCGCATCTTTCCTGACCGGAGCGCCGGCCACTGCAGCCTACCTGAATCTTTCTCTTTTCCTGGCTTTTGCCCATCTGTATCCGGATTTTCAACTGCTGATTTTCTTTATCCTGCCGGTTAAAGTCAAATATCTCGCCGTTTTAACCTGGCTGTACATTGCTTATACCGTTATTTTTGAACCCCTGCCCCTAAAAATTATGGCCTTGGTACCTGTAGTTCTTTACCTGCTTTTCTTCGGCGACAGCTTATTCCTGCAGATAAGGCAAAAAAGGCAGGTATATGCCAACAGGAAGCGATTTTTTGCCGAAATAGAAAAAGCGCGGCAAAAAAGAAGGTAGAATCAAGCCTGCCGGCAGCTCGCCGGCAGGCTTTTTATTTCACTAGAAAGTTACCTCAACTATGGGATTGCCGCCAAATTCATGAATTGAGGCTTTGCCATGCTCAATGTAGAAAACCTCAAGGATGGGGTTGTCGGCAGATTGATAGAGCTGCTTGATTCCCGGATTGGAACTGACTATTTTTTCCTTTATTTCCCTGTCCTTTGTAAAGACTGCTTCCCCGGAAAGGCGAAGCCATGTCATTTCCCTTGAGCTGCAGGTAAATTCCACATTCGGGTTGGCCTGCATCTGCTTGTACACTTCTTTTGTGTTATTGGTTGTAAAATAGAATTTCCCGTCTTCGTACATCATAAAGCCCCAGGGTCTGGTTCTTGGCTTTCCGTCCGCCACGGTAGCAAAGGTGCCGACAGGGTTTTCCTGTAAAAACTTGATTATTCTGTCCAGAGACATAAAATAATCCTCCTTTTGTATATTTTCTTATTCCTATTTTAATGAAATTTGCTGAAAAAGGCAATGTTAATCTGCCTTTTCCTTTTCAAACCAGAAATGTATAATCTCCCCGCCGAAATCATTGCTCCACTCGGTTCCGGACTGAAGCTTCAGGGGAGTTTTGCATTGTAGGCAGACAACTGTATCTTCCCTGGGGTTGTCCGGGTCGACAAAAGCACTTAAATCCTGGTTGCAGACCGGACAGCAAACATAATAGTACATCTTGCCCCATCTCTCCTTTTTCTTAGTTCGCTGCTGCAGTCAGATGTCAAAAGCTTCTGGCTGCGGCAAATCATCAGGCAATCTGCCTTGCGCGGGAGTCAAATGATAAATACGCGTAATCTCCGTCTTTCCCGCTCCCGACTTCAGTTGTACAGTAATCACAAGGCGCTGCAAGCTGTTGTCTTCTGCAAAGCAGGCATACATGTTCAGGCCGGTTATTTCTCCTTCCTCAGCCGGGAAAAAATATTTTTCCGCCGTTTGCGGGGAAGTTTCCAAAAAGTAAATTTCGCAGGCGATATCCGAAATTTCGCGCCTCCGTCCTTCCTCTGCCCTGAGATCCTGTTCAGTCAAAACACCTGACAGCAGTTCGGCAGGCTCATGAATAAAAAACGGCAAGTCCTCCAGTCCGTATTCTTCCGCAGCCTGCCATTCTTCCTCCGCTCCGCGCCGGACGCAATATTTGCCGCCCTCCGCATAAACTTCAAGATCATAATCTTCCAGCCTGCCGTAAATTTTGCCTTCCTCTGCCTGCCCTTTAAAGCACAGTCTATATCCCGGACCCCATTCTTCAATGGAAAGGCTGTAGCTTTTCCGGGCGGCAGCCTCCGCTGCCCGGGCTGAAACTGTTTCCAGCACGGAAGGCTGTCCTTTTTCTTCCCGCAGTCGGGCAGGAAAACGGAGGAAGCCTGCAGCCGCAGTACCGGCAAGCAGCAAGAATAAAAAAATAACTCTTTCCCACTTTATCCTTCTATATTTCACCCTGCGAGTCTTCCCCAAGCGACCCACCGTCCAATCCGGCATTTTCTTCATCTATATGCTGTAGACTGCCGGAATAGAACGTTCTGCGTGCTTCCGGGAACGGTACCACAGCCCCGTTTATTTCTTTCTGCCTGCATCCAGGTATTCACCAATAATCTTGCAGGCCGAACTCGTTCCCAGCCTCTCTGCCCCGGCTTCCAGCAGTTCAAGCGCAAAATTAGCCGTCCTGATGCCGCCCGAGGCTTTAACAGGCATACCGGGCACTGCTTCTTTTAATAACTTTACATCATCAATTGTGACGCCGCCAAAGAAACCGGTTGAGGTTTTGAGCATGTCGGCGCCGCAGTCAGCGGCAGCCCGGGCTGCTACAATCTTTTCTTTTTCATCCAGGAGGCTTGCCTCCAGGATTACTTTAAGCGTTATTTCTTTGGAAACAGCACGGACTTTTTTTATTTCCCGGCAAAAATACTGCAGGTCCTTTTCTTTCAGCGCCGCCACGTTAACAACAAAATCCAGTTCCTGCGCTCCGTCAGCCACGGCAGCGGCGGCCTCAAAGACCTTGGCGGAAGTTACCGCCGCTCCCAGGGGGAATCCGGCAACTGCCGCCACTTTGACCTCTCCCGACGACAGCAGCTTGCAGGCGTATTTAACGTGCCAGGAATTTATGCAAACTGCCGCAAACCCGTATTTTTCCGCCTCAGCGCAGAGCCTTCCAATATCTTCTTTGGTTGCCGCAGGATGCAGGTTTGTATGATCAATTACCGCCGCAAGAATATTCCTCTTGATAAAATCACCTTCTTTAAACCTTTAAAACTCGTAAACAGAAAGGATCATGTCATCATCTTTTTTTGTCAGGCCAAACATCAGGTTATACCGTTTCAGGTTGCGGTTTAAAAAGTCCACAACCCGGTAGAATTCGTTATATTGTTTTAGTTTAAGTGTAGCGATTAATTCCGGCTTTTGCTTGTCCTGGTTTTCCACGTCAATCATTCCTCTCCTATAGTTCGATTTTCCAGCCTTTTATTTTTTCCAGCAAGTCAAAATTTGTCAGGTTCTGCTGAATGGGAGTGATTGAGATTTTGCAGTTTTTTATCGCCGCCACATCGGTATCTTCGTTGCCGTCGCTATCCACCAGTTCGCCCGCCAGCCAGTAATACGTGCGTCCGCGGGGATCGGTCCTTTTCTCAAAGGTATTAATATACTGCCTGATGCCAAGCGGGCAGACGGCAACTCCTTTTATTTTACCGGGGTCGCAGCCGGGCACGTTGACATTTAAGAGCAATCCCTCGGGTATTTCTCTTTCGTCCAGCTGTCTCGCCAGGCGGGCTGTAAATTGGGCCGCATATTCATAGCGGGGATTATCGTATTCCGTCAGGCTCACGGCCACGGCGGGTATTCCCAGCACCGTTCCCTCGATAGCGGCCGATACCGTACCGGAGTAAATGACGTCCGTCCCCAGGTTGGCTCCGCGGTTGATTCCGGAAACAACCAAATCGGGCCTTGTGGGCAGCAGCGCCTCTACTCCCAGTTTAACGCAATCGGCAGGAGTGCCGTTTACAGACCAGGCATGCACATTTTCCGAATGAAAGTAGCGGACCTTTTCCGCCCTGAGAGGGCGGTGCATTGTAATAGCATGGCCTGTGGCGCTCTGCTCATGGTCGGGCGCCACAACATAGGTTTCCGCGATTTTTTTTATTTCCTGCACCAAAACCTGCAAGCCCTCCGCAAAAATCCCATCGTCGTTTGTCAGTAAAATGCGCATACAATCCCTCCGCAAGCAATTGTTAAATTCCTTCCAGTATAAAAATGCAATTCAATCAAAAACTATTAGCGTAAGGAGGTGATAAGGTGAAAAATAAAAAATTTATTGTGTTTTTCTTCTTGTTTTTGACGGCGGCCCTGTATCTGGCCGGTTGTTCTTATTTCCGCAGGCCGGAGGCAGAACGGCAGCCTGTGCCCGATACTCGAATGGAGCAGAACCGGGCTGAAAACAAGCGGCCGGACCCGGAGGAACAGCCAGACGAACAGCCGCGGATGGAAGCCACGGAAATGGCCGAGAGAATTGCAGACATAGCAGCAAAGGTTGACGGTGTGGACCGCTCAGTTGTCGTAGTTATTTCCAATATGGCTCTGGTCGGCATTACCCTGGAGCGGGAAGAAACGGCGGCTAAAGGTGAGAAAGAAATTAAAGAAGAAGTGGCACGGCAGATAGAAGACAGGGAGCCCAGCATTGTCAACGCCTACGTCTCCGCCAATCCCGACATAGTTAAACAGTTAAGGGATATTTCCCAGGGAATCCAGGAAGGTGAACCGATATCCGCCTTTTTTGACCAGATTACCGATGTATTGAACCGTATTAAATCCGAATCAGATGAATAATAACTGCCGCTAAAATACACTAGCCCGGGCCTTTTCCGGGCTTTTGCTATTAGGCTAGATGCCTGCCAGTAAATGCTTTGCCCTTTTTTCGGCATGGTAGATAATCTTTTCCTCGTCCATTGTTAAAAGTTCGCCGTCCCGGCAAAGAATTTTGCCGTCTACCATTACCATTTTTATATCCGACGGCTGGGCGGCATAAACAAGGAGTGAAGCCGGATTATGCCGTGGAGTTAAATGTACTTTTTGTAAATCAATCAACAGCAAGTCTGCCTTTTTCCCCGGGGAAATCATGCCTGTTTTCGGAAGGAAAACAGCCCTGGCACTTTCCCTGGTTGCCATGGCCAGCGCCTCCTCTGCGCTGATGACAGTGGCATCCAGACAGGCTCCCTTGTGCAACAGAGCGGCAAGGCGCATTTCCTCCAGCATATCCAGGTTGTTGTTGCTGGCCGCTCCGTCCGTTCCCAGGCCGACAGTTACCCCGCGCTGCAATAATTCGGGAACAGGCGCGATTCCGCTGCCCAGTTTTAGATTGCTTCCGGGGTTATGGGCAATCCGGACATCATATTCCTGAAGTATTTCCATATCCTCAGTGGAAAGGTGCACACAGTGGGCTGCCAGAACAGGGCTTTCCAACAGTCCTGCATTTTTCAAGTGCTTCACAGGTGAAACTCCGTACTGCGCCTGGATCTGTTCGACCTCATCATGGGTTTCGGCCAGGTGAATCTGCAAGGGAACATCCAGCTTTTCACGCACGGCCAGAACCTTCTGCAAAAAAGACACTGAACATGTGTAGGGCGCGTGGGGGCCGAGCATGGCAGTTATCCTGCCGTCGGCCTTGCCATGCCAGTTTTTCACAAACTCCTCATTCTCCCGCAGCCCTTCTTCTCCCCCGTCATTACCGGTGCTTGTAAGTCCCCGGGAAAGAACGGCGCGGATTCCCGACTCTTCTACTGCACGGGCAACATCATCCATAAAAAAATACATGTCGGCAAAGGTTGTGGTGCCGCTTTTCAGCATTTCCGCAATGGCCAGCATCGTCCCCCAGTAAACGTCTTCCCCCTGCAGGCGGCTTTCAGTGGGAAAGATCTTTTTTTCCAGCCATTCCATCAGAGGCAGGTCGTCGGCATAGGAGCGGAACAGGGTCATTGCCGCATGACAATGAGCGTTTACAAAACCGGGCATGACCATGTTCCCCTGCCCTTCGATAACTTGTGAAAACTCTTCCTGCCACTGTTTTTTGGGACCGGCATATGCTATAATCTGCCCGTCAATCACCACATCGGCATTGCTTATAATTTCATTGTCTTTATTAACCGTTAATACCGTCACGTTCTTAATTAATGTTTTCATTATTATCCTCCCCCCTGCCGGGACCGTATCCCGTCAGATAAAAATGCCTTAGCCTCCTCACGTCCTCTTCTTCCAGTACATGAATTTCGCCCAGCAGCCGGGCGAGCAGCATCACTTGAGCGGTCTTCTCCACTATTTGACACACCTTTAATGCTTCCTGCAAGTCAGCAGCAGTTCCCACCAGCCCGTGTCCGGCTAAAAGCACTGCGTTTCTATCGCCAAGCGCCTTGGCGGCATTGACAGCCAATTCCTGAGTGCCGGACAGAGCGTAGTCCGCAACTTCAACCCTTCCTCCCGTCACCTGCGCTATATCCTCGGTCACGGGCAGTACGGCAGTCCGGGCGACGGCAAAGGCCGTGGCATAAATACTGTGGGTATGTACAATGGCGCCGCAGTCGGGACGCCTGCGGTAAATCTCGGCATGAAGCCGCCATTCGGACGACGGTTTCCAGCGGCCGGTAAATTTGCCGTCCGCCGGATTGATATAAACCAAATCACTCTCCGTCATCTGATCATAGGGCATCCCGCTTGGCGTAATCCAAAAACCTTTACCTTCCCGGGCAGAGACATTCCCCCAGGTTCCGAGCACCAGTTTGTCCCTGCTGATTTCCCGCACTGTTTTTATAATTTGTCCGTGGAGAGCAGTCATATCCCCTTCTCCTTAAAAAACCGTCCAATGCTTTCTTCTGACGGCTTTTTAATTATTCCTTTTTCCGTAATAATTGCCGTTATTAAATGGGCGGGAGTCACATCAAAGGACGGATTATAACACTTAATACCTTCTGGGGCAATTGCTTTCCCGGCCAGTTGGGTCAGCTCCTCGGCCGGGCGTTCTTCAATAATAATTTGGCTGCCGCTTTTTATGCTCAAATCAAAAGTCGAAAGCGGCGCCGCTACATAAAAGGGTATACCGTGGGCCTTCGCCAGGACAGCCAGGGAATATGTGCCTATTTTATTGGCCGTATCACCGTTGGCGGCGATGCGGTCTGCACCTACCAGCACCAGGTCTATTTTATTCTGCTGCATCAGATAACCGGCCATATTGTCGGCAATCAGGGTCACAGGTATATTATCCTGCTGCAGTTCCCAGGCAGTGAGCCTGGCACCCTGTAGATAAGGGCGTGTTTCCCCGGCATAGACAGATACTTTTTTGCCCTGCGCGGCAGCGCTGCGCACAACTCCCAGGGCGGTGCCGTAACCTACCGTTGCCAAAGCGCCCGCATTGCAGTGAGTAAGTATGTCCGCTTCTCCGGGTATCAGTTCTGCCCCCACATCACCCAAACTCTTATTAATGGCAACGTCCCGGTCGGCAATCTGTACCGCTTCCTGCCAAAGCAGCTCCGCCACGGCAGCCGGTTCTTTTCCTGCCGCTTTTTGCGCCGAGTCGGCCATTTTTTCCACCGCCCAGGCCAGATTGACGGCCGTAGGGCGGGCTGCCAAAAGGCTTTTGGCAGCCCTCTCCAGATTTGCCCGGAATTCCTTTTCCTCCTGCCAATTGTATTGAAAGGCCGCCAGGGCCATCCCGAAGGCGGCTGCCGCCCCGATAGCAGGAGCCCCGCGGACTACCATCTGCTTGATGGCTGCAGCAACTTCCTGCCAGCTGCCGCACTCCAGGTAGATGGTTTCCTCCGGTAATTTGCGCTGATCAAGAAAGGCTACCTTCTTGTCTCCTATGCGAATTGTTTCCATTGCTGCCTCCTATAGAAGGATTTTGCCGCCCAACTCCCGGCAGCGGCATTTATTGTCAGTTCCAACCACGTCGATTACCGCGGCCAAAAGCCTGTTTATTTTACCGGTATTTTCCTCCATCACTTCAAGCACTTCCTCATGGGTCAAAATCTCAGGCGAAATACCGGCGGCGAAATTGGTACACATGGCCACCGTGCTGTAGCAAAGGCCCGCTTCCCTTGCCAGCACAACTTCGGGGACATTCGTCATGCCGACAACATCTGCTCCCAGCTGTTTATACATTTTAATCTCAGCCGGCGTTTCAAAACGGGGGCCTTCGGTGCATACATATACTGCTCCTGATTTAAGCGTCAACCCTTCTTTTTCGGCTGCAGAAAGAAGAGCCCTGTTTAAACCTGGACAATAAGGTTCCGTAAAATCCGTATGTACCACTCCCGCTTCCCCGCCTGTAAAAAAAGTACTCTCCCTGCTCCTGGTAAAATCCAGGAATTGCTCCAAGAGCACCATGGTTCCCGGCGGCAGCTCAGCGTTCAAAGAACCGACGGCAGCCGTGGCAATAATCCTTGTTACATCCAGTTTAACCAGTGCGGCAATATTTGCCCGGTAGTTAACCTTGTGCGGGGGTATGGAATGTTCGGCACCGTGCCGGGCTAAAAAATACACTTCCGCCTCTTTGTAAGTGCCTTTTTTCAGCAGGGCGCTGCCATAGCGGGTTGTGACAGAAAAAACCTCCGCATTTTCCAGCATCAAAGCATCATAAACACCTGTACCGCCGATAATTGCCAGTCTCCTCATGCTTCCCCTCCGGTTCCTGTTTCCCAGCTGCGGAGGTATTGCAGTTGCTCTTCCGACAGCCTGTCAATCGTTATACCCATAGCTTCCAGTTTGTACCGGGCAACCTTTTCGTCAATGGCACGCGGCAATGGCAGCACCTCATTTTTCAGGCTGCCGTAGTTGTTGTTTAAGTAGAGCAAAGCTTCCACCTGCAAGGCAAAACTTAAATCCATAATTTCTGCCGGATGTCCGTCTGCGGCTGCCAGGTTTACCAAACGTCCGGAAGCAAGCAAATAAATATTTTTTCCTTTTATCCGGAAGGCCTCAACATTGCGCCGTGCCTGAAAATGTTCATCGGCAAGGCGCATTAATGCTTCCTTATCTATTTCCACATCAAAGTGTCCGGCATTGCAAATGATAGCGCCATCCTTCATTTCCAGAAAATGCGCTTCCGTCATAACATCTTTGCACCCGGTCACCGTAACGAAAATATCGCCGTACCGACAAGCTTCCAGGAGAGGTATTACCACATTGCCGTCCATTACTGCTTCCATCGCTCTTACAGGATCTACTTCGCAAACAATTACCCTGGCGCCAAGCCCCCGGGCCCGCATTGCCACCCCCTTGCCGCACCATCCATAGCCGGCAACGACTACATTCTTCCCCGCCACCAGCAGGTTGGTTGCCCGCATAATACCGTCCCAGACCGACTGTCCGGTACCGTAGCGATTGTCAAAAAGATATTTACAATAAGCGTCATTAACGGCCATCACCGGAATTTTTAAGGCCTTTTTATCCGCCATGGCCCGCAGGCGGTTAAGCCCGGTGGTAGTTTCTTCCGCCCCGCCCCTCACCTGCGGGAGCAGGTAGGCAAAGCGGGTATGCAGCATGGCCGTGAGATCTCCTCCGTCATCTATAATTAAATGAGGTTCCGTTTCCAAAGTCTTCTGCAAGTGACTTTCATATTCCTCCGCTGTGGCATTATACCAGGCATAAACAGTTATGCCTTCCCCGGCCAGGGCGGCGGCAACATCATCCTGTGTGGAAAGCGGGTTGCTGCCCGTAATGGCAACTTCCGCCCCGCAATCCCTGAAAACTTCCGCCATATAGGCAGTTTTAGCTTCCAGGTGCAGGCAGATTGCTACCCGCAGCCCTGCCAGTGGCTTCGTCCGTGCGTATTCCCCGGCCAATTTACCGAGTACCGGCATGTGTTCCTTGACCCAGTTGATTTTCATTCTTCCTTCCGGGGCCAGCAAAGGGTCTCTGATAATGCTCAATCTTTCCTCCTCCAGTATTTTTTGCTGTCAATAGATTTCTGCATCAGCCTGTTTTTTCCTGCCCAAACATCTTTCATAATGCCTCCTGCTCCTCGCCTTTGGCTTCTTGAGAAAGCTTGCGGGCGCGATAGTAGTTTTCCAAAGCCCTCCTGGTCTCTCCCAGATCTTCATAAAGGAGGCCCAGTTCATAAGCAACCAGCGGCTCCCGCGGGGCAAGGCAAGAAGCTTTCAGGAGGTTTACAAGCGCCTGCTCGTCATCTTTAAGTTTGCGGTATATTTTGCCCAGGTAATAGTATATCTCCCAGTCCCTGGGGTATTTTTCCTTTACCATCTCAAAGGCTTGGGCGCTTTCTTCGTAGCGCTGCAGATTATAGCAGACAGCCCCGAGGTTAAAATATGCCACTGCAAAATCCGGATCAATCTCCAGCACTTTGGAAAATTCATTGTAGGCCAATTCATACTGCTCTCTGTCGGCATAGACATTTCCCATTGTATTATGGATAATGGCGCTGATTTTGCTGTCCTTGTTTAAAGCCTGCACAAGCCGGAGTTCACGCATTGCCTCATCAAAAATGCCCCGTTCAGCATAAGCTATGCCAAGGAATAAATGGGCAAGCATTAAATCCGGCTCTTCCTTGATAACCTCCTTAAATTCACGAATGGCTTCATCCATCATTGCCAGTTCCATAAAACCAAGCCCCCGCCGGAAAGAGCGGATGCTGTTCCCGTCGTTATCCTGCAGAAGCAGCATCTTAATCCCTCTTTTTTCACTTTCACTGACAGCTTCAGGGGCTTTAGCTTCTGAAAAAACAGTACCAAAAGATTGCAAGAAAAATTCCGGCATTTCATCGGGCAGCATGAAATTGTACTTTTCCTGCAGTTCATTGATTTTTTCCTCAAAACGCAGCCAGTATTCCACATAGCTGTCCATCCTTTTCCTTAGTTCCAGCAGCCGGTCGCAGCATCGCTGTTTTTTTTCCGGATTTGCCCCCACCTGCTGCAATTCATTCTCAACCTTTTTCAGGGCACTGAATATTTCCGCAAATTCACTTTCATTCACCTTTTGCAAGTGCCTCCTTCCAATCTGTCTCCAACCATGGTTTGTGCACTTTGCTGAAAAATAATACATGTTAAAGATGCTTGCTTTTGGCATACCGTTTTCCCCGCCGAGTATTGCCGGAACTTCTTATACACATCT
>DGEC01000062.1 GCA_002385745.1 Firmicutes bacterium UBA3936 | reverse complement strand
ACTGCTTGCGAAACGGGGCAACAAGCCGGAAAATTTAAGCCGGTACAGACTTTGCCTGTACCGGCCTGGCGAATCGCTGTAAGAAGAGATTTTTTATAATGCTACGGGTCAGGAGCAGTAAATAACACGTTCCTCCGTTACGACCACGTCTACTTTTACGTCCCAAGGCTCCACCGGAACGCTTTCTACAACCTGCAGTTCAAAGGCCAGGGCAACAAGAGGCACCCCGGGGTTCAGCCGGGGAATAAACCGGTCATAATAACCGGCACCGTAACCCAGGCGGTTGCCTTTTTCATCAAAGGCCACCCCGGGAACCACCACAAAATCTATTTCCGACGCTTCCGCCGGTCTCATTGCTTCTGCCCGCGGTTCGGGAATATCCCACAGTCCCGGAGCCAGATCTGCCTCGATATCCCTTATTTCCGAAAGCAGCAACTGCTTTGTGCTGGGAACTGTTTTCGGCGCCACAATCCGCTTGCCATGGGCTATGGATTGCGGCACCATTTTCAGCGTCTCCGGCTCCTTGCCGAAACTGATAAAATACATGACAGTCCGGGCATGCCGGTACTCCGGCAGGGCAAAAAGCTTTTCCGCTATTCTTTGGCTGAATGCTTCCACCTGTTCCGCAGTTAATTTATCTCTACGTTCAAGGATTGTTTTACGCAGTTGTTTCTTTTTTTGTTTCATATTTTTTACCCTGTCTCTCTCCTTAATAAGCCCTGGCGAAGTAAACCAGGTGTTTTGCCTCATTTCTGCAGCGCAGGCATTTCCCCGGGTTTTCGTCTTGCAGATGAAATGGAATGTTGCGGATTGTCGCTTTGGTTTCTTCTTTAATTTTCTGCTCGCAATCGTCTTCGCCGCACCAGCCGGCTATGACAAAGCCTCTTTTTTCGGCAATGATGGTTTTAAATTCTTCATAATCATCCGTGCGGCGGGTGTTCTCGTCCATAAATTTTTTGGCCTTTTTATACATATTGTCCTGAATTTCCTCTAAAAGCTGCTTTATGCGCTCTGCCAGTCCGTCTGCGGCGGGTACCGCTTCTTTTTCGCCATTGTCGCGTCGTGCCAGAACAACTGTCCCTGCTTTCAGGTCCCGGGGACCCAGTTCAAGCCGCAGGGGCACTCCTTTCATTTCCCATTCATTAAACTTCCAGCCGGGGGAGTATTCCGGCCGGTCGTCCATATCAACCCGGATGCCGGCGTCCTTTAATTCCTGGAGTATTGCACCCGCCTTGGACAGTACTTCTTCCCTGTCTTTCTGGGGCGCTATCGGAACCATAATCACCTGTACCGGAGCAACCCGGGGCGGCAGCACCATGCCGCGGTCATCGCCGTGGACCATGATCAAAGCTCCAATCAGCCGTGTTGAGGTACCCCAGGATGTCTGCCAGACATATTTCAGTTCGCCGTCCCTGTCCAGGTATTGGATATCAAAAACTTCGGCAAAATGAGTGCCTAAATTATGCGATGTTCCCGCCTGCAAAGCCTTGCCGTCGCTCATCAGTGCTTCAATGGAGTACGTCCGCAGCGCACCGGCAAACTTCTCCCTCTCCGTTTTCCGGCCGGTAACAACGGGGACGGCCAGGTCGTTTTCCACATAATCCCTGTATACTTCCAGCATTTTTAAAGTTTCTTCCTCCGCCTCTTCTTCATTGCAGTGGGCGGTATGACCTTCCTGCCACAAGAACTCCGAAGTGCGCAAAAAAGGACGGGTAACCTTTTCCCAGCGCACCACATTGCACCACTGGTTAATCAATACGGGCAAGTCCCTGTACGACTGAATCCAGCGGCTGTACATTTCACAGATAATCGTTTCGGATGTGGGACGGACAACAAGTCTTTCCGTCAGTTTTTCGTTGCCGCCGTGGGTTACCCAGGCAACCTCGGGAGCAAAGCCTTCCACATGTTCCGCTTCTTTTTGCAGCAGGCTTTCAGGTATAAACAAAGGGAAATAGGCGTTTACATGGCCGGTAGCCTTAATCCTGGCATCCAGCCTCTGTTTCATATTCTCCCACAGCGTATACCCGTACGGGCGGATGACCATGCAGCCTTTGACCGGAGCATAATCCATTAATTGAGCTTTTTGTACCACATCCAGATACCACTGGGAATAATCCTGGCTTTGCGGGGTTATTTCCTTGACAAATTCTTTGTCCTTTTTGGCCATCGGTGTTCCTCCTTTATAAATCGCCACAAAAAAACATGATAAATACTAACAGATTATACCACATTAAAATCGGCAGGGTCAATTTACGGCAAGGACAAGTGCAGCCGCTGCTTTAGCTGAATCTTGACAGGACATCTGCCAGTGTCGGACTGCCAATCTCCTGTAGTTCATACCCGACGCGGACTGCCGGCTTGTTTATTTTCAGGACCCGTGTCAGGTCGATGGGGGTGGCGGAAATAACCAGATCGCATTCCACAGCGTTAATGGTCTGCTCCAGCTCCCGGATCTGTTTTTCTCCGTAGCCCATGGCGGGGAGAATATTCTCCAGGTGAGCGTATTTCTCAAAGGTAGTCTTGATGCTGCCCACTGCCCAGGGTCTCGGATCTACTAATTCAGCAGCGCCATATTTCCGGGCGGCAACGACGCCGGCGCCGTACCGCATGTCGCCGTGAGTCAGGGTGGGGCCGTCTTCAATGACAAGCACCCTCTTGCCCTTGATCAGGCTGCCTTCGGCAACAAAGATGGGGGAGGCGGCCTCAATGACCGTAGCCCTGGGACAGTATTTTTCAATATTGGCCCGCACCATGTCAATGCCCTCAGGTGATGCGGTTTCAATCTTGTTAATAACCACCACATCCGCCAGGCGAAGGTTTGTTTCGCCGGGATGGTAGCTTATCTCGTGGCCGGGACGGTGCGGGTCCACCAAAGTAATATACAAATCGGCTTTATAAAAGGAGAAATCATTATTGCCGCCGTCCCAGACGATAACATCGGCTTCCTTTTCCGCCTCTGACAGAATCCTGCCGTAGTCCACACCGGCATAAACAATAACTCCCCGGTCAATATGGGGTTCGTATTCCTCCCGTTCTTCAATAGTGCACCGGTGATAATCAAGATCGGCATAGCCGGCGAAACGCTGGCAGGCCTGTTTGGCCAGGTCGCCGTAAGGCATGGGATGGCGGACCGCTACAACTTTCTTGCCCATTGACTTAAGGATATCGCAGACCTTCCGCGTAGTCTGGCTTTTGCCCACTCCGGTGCGGACGGCAGTTACCGCCACAACCGGTTTCTTTGACTTCAGCATAGTGGTTTTAGGGCCCATTAAGCGAAAATCGGCACCTGCAGCCAGAACCAGGGAAGCTTTGTTCATCAATGCGGTGTGGGAAATATCGCTGTAGGCGAAAATTACCTGTTCCACCTGATATTTATCGATGAGCCGGGGGAGTTCTTCTTCGTCATAAATGGGAATTCCCTCGGGATAAAGGCTCCCGGCAAGTTCCGGCGGGTACACGCGTCCTTCAATATTGGGGATTTGTGTGGCGGTAAAGGCCTTTACCTCATATGTACTGTTGTCCCTGAAATAAACATTGAAATTATGAAAATCACGTCCGGCAGCACCCATAATAATTACTTTTGTCGGCATTTTGTTTTCCTCCCGGTGAAAAATTTAATGGCTATTGACTTTAACAAATAATAGTATCACTTTTTTAAAAAAGTATGTCAACCCAATTTTATTATCAGCCTGTTTTTTCTGTAAAAAACGGCTTTCAAGGACAGCGCCTGAAAGCCGTTTTTTTATACTTCCCCGAACAAGCCGGTTGACAGGTAGCGCTCTCCGGAATCAGGGGCAATGACGACAACCCGTTTGCCCGGTCCCAGCCCGCGGGCCGTCTTGAGGGCGGCAAAAACAGCGGCGCCGCCGGAGATACCGACAAGCAGGCCTTCTTCGGCCGCCAGACGGCGGGCCGTCCGCATGGCGTTCTCGGCGCTGACGGGCAGTACCCTGTCAATAACGCTGCGGTTTAAAACGTCCGGGATAAAACCGGCGCCAATACCCTGGATTTTGTGGGGACCGGGTTTCTTCCCGGAAAGGACCGCCGAGTCGGCGGGTTCCACGGCAATTATTTTGACTTTTGGCAATTCCCGTTTCAGTATTTCTCCGACACCTGTTAAAGTACCTCCTGTGCCGACGCCGGCAACAAAGGCATCCAGCATGCCCTCCGTTTGCTCCAGGATTTCCCGGGCTGTAGTTTGCCTGTGAATTTCCGGGTTGGCAGGATTGCTGAATTGCTGCGGTACAAAATAGTCGGGATGCTCCCGGGTGATTCTGTCTACCTCATCCAGTGCGCCTTTCATACCCAGCCGGCCCGGTGTCAGTACCAGTTCCGCCCCGTAGGCTTTTAACAGGCTGCGGCGCTCCGTCGACATGGTATCAGGCATGACAAGAATTAAACGGTAGCCGCGGACAGCCGCCAGCATGGCAAGCCCGATGCCGGTATTGCCGCTGGTAGGCTCTACTATTGTGCTTCCGGCCTGCAGCCTGCCTTCACCTTCCGCCGCCAGTATCATGCTTACAGCCGTCCGATCTTTGATGCTGCCGCCGGGGTTGAATGCTTCCAGCTTTACAACAACCTCCGCTGTATCCGGACCGGTCAGTTTGTTCAACCGGACCATGGGCGTTTGTCCTATCAAATCCGTAACGTCAGCGGCTATTTTCATTCGACTTCCCTCCGCAAAGGTTTGCTTCCCCTAATCATGGTAGACGCCTGCCCGGGAGGACTGCAGCACTCTTGCCGCCGCTGCAGCTTTCTCCTTGGGAACCTTAACGACAATATCGCCTGCCGAATCGGGTACAAAGACGGCAGCCGGTTCCCTGTCCAAAATTGCCGGTATTTTTGACTTCTCAAGCATTTCCCGGACCATTGCTGCATCTTCCATTGTTACAGTCTCAAATACAGCTACCCATTCATCATAACCGTTATATTTCATAAGCCGCCTCCTTCCAAGACTAGCATTCCCTGCCGGTGAAACTTTTAAGCAGGCTGCCGGCAGATTGCTTTACCTGTCTTTGCCGCCGAATCTGCCGGCAAGAATAGTTTTGCCGGAAGCAAGCCCAAAGCCGAGGAAGGACCTGTTTTTGGCAAAAGTGTCCTCCAAGGCGTTAAGCAGAATGTCAAGCTGCTCCTCGCTTATAATCAGGGGCGGCTCCAGGCGGATTACATTGGGGTTGTTTAGTGTATAAGCCGTAATGATGCGGTGATTGTTAAGCAGAAAACCGGCCACCATGGAAGCAAGGTATTCCTGGGAAATTTTGTTTACTGCCCCGGCAATCCTGGCCAAAACACCCTTGGCCGGCTGTTCAAATTCTATGCCCAAAAGCAGCCCGCGGCCGCGCACTTCCTTAATAAGCGCATACTTTTCCTGCAGCCGCCGCAGTCCGGACAGCAAATAATCTCCAAGGCGGGCAGCCCGCTCCGGCAGGTTTTCCCGGGTAATAAATTCCAGTGTGGCCAGCCCGGCTGCCATTGCCCGGGTATTGCCGCCAAAGGTTGATGTATGCAGCAGGCATTTTTCTATGCCGCCATAGGCTTTATTCCATACTTCTCCTGTGGCAATAAACGCCCCCACAGGCATAATGCCACCGCCCAGCGACTTGGCCAGGCACATAATGTCCGGCTCCACTCCTTCATGTTCGCAGGCAAACATCTTGCCGGTGCGCCCAAAACCGGTCTGTATTTCATCTACTATTAACAGGGCTCCGTAGCGGTGGCAAAGTTCCTGGGCAGACTTGAGATACCCTTCAGGAGGTACGATTATACCTCCCTCACCCTGAATGGGCTCGACGATAAACGCCGCCACATCACCTGATTTCAACTTTTCCTCAAGTTCAGCTGTATTGCCGTATTCCACAAGATCGCAGGCCGGCAAGAGCGGCTCAAAGCCTTTCTGGTATTTTTCCCGGCCCGTTACTGAGAGAGAACCCATGGTTTTTCCGTGAAAGCCGCTCTTGCAGGATATGATCCGCGGCCTGCCCGTGGCAATGCGGGCAATTTTCAGCGCTCCCTCCACGGCTTCGGCTCCGCTGTTGCAAAAAAAAGTGTTCTGCAGTTTCCCCGGTGTTATCTGCGCCAGATTGTAGGCCAAAGCGCCGGCCGCTGCATTGATGGAAGCCTGCAAAAGATTCGGCATGGTTTCTGCCCGCCGCACCGCTTCAATCACATGGCTGTTATTGTGTCCAATATTGAGAGAGCCGTAGCCGCCCAAAAAGTCAAGATAACGGTTGCCGTCCGCATCCCAGACATAGGCTCCTTCAGCTTTAACATATAGCTTGTCAAAATCCAAAAGGCCCAAAAGTGTTGCAAAACCCGGGTTCATGTACTTCTTGTAATTCTCCCGAACCTGGGAGCGGGTAAGCGTTGGCAGGTCAGAAACCGTTAAAAGCTTTTTCATTATCAGTCCATCTCCTTGTCAGTAAGTAATAAATTAATAAATCCCAAGTCCTCAGTCTTTTAAATAAGCATCAAAAAAGGGATCGTAATTTTGCGGCTCCAGGTATAAAGATTTTGTTAAAGCGCTTAAATCGCTTTCCACATCCTTGCCGTAGAAATGATGGTCACAGTAATCCAGCAAATATACAAGGTCTTCATCGGTGATCATGTGCCCTTCCTTGTGCAGGTAAATTGCAATATGGTCTCTTATGCCAAGGAAATCAAATACTTCTCTTGCAGCCAGGTATGTCACCCACATGCCCGGAGGATTTGTCCAGTCCTCGTGCAGGTAGGAGCCTGTAATAAAGAGATAACGTCCTTCATCTGCACAGAGAGCTGCCAGCAAGTGCTGGTCAAAGGGCAGATAACCGGCTTCTTTAAACTGCAGGAAGTTGTCATTAAACCAGTGTTTTTCAGCGGAAGACTGCAAGCTGCTTAAGGGTTCATTGGCGGTCATTGTATAGGGTTCCATAACTCCCAGGGAAGAATAATCGTAGACCTTGCCTTCTGAAGTATAGCGGAAGCTTGCCATGCCTCCCGCACCGGAACAGGCCGGGACGGTAACCTTAATTCGCCGGTCAAAGGCGCCGGCAACGGCAGCCGCTTTCCCCCAGCGGGAGACACCGGTTACAAGCGAATACACGGGGTTAATGCTTAAATCCATGCCGGCACCGGCTTCCAAGGCATCAATTATTTTGCTGATCCCCCAGGCCCAGGCCATCAGCACCCCCGTCTGTTCCGTCCAAATATTCCCGTAGGGGTACAGTTCATAGAAGGCTCCGGTACGCGGCAGGCTGTCCGCCGCAACATACTGCGGGTTCAGGGTAATTACGGCATAACCGCGCTCGTTTGCATAAGCTGCCTGGGGCAGCCACCCGAATACGAAGATTACCGGGTACCCGCCTTCCGGCATTGCCGTTTTTTCCCGGTCCGGAAGCTGAATCATAGCCGGAAAACTTGCCTTGCGCCCGTCTTTTTCTACCGTGATTGTCATTTGATTATTATCTATCCTGTAACCGACGGTTTCAACCGCCGGGTCGGGCATAACGCCATACATATAATACTGGTATAGACGCCTGATTTCTTCAGCGCGTCTCTGCCAGTCTGCCAATGTTTCTACCCTTTCCCCGCCCCAAAAAGTAAAGGGGTCGGGTAGACTGTCATTTTTGGGCAAATCCTGTACTTTTACAAATTCGTCCCCTCCGTCAGACAAATCTGCCACAACCTTTCTTAAATTGGCTTCCGCCTCATCAATTTCTTCCTGGGCGGCCTTTGGGTCCTGCAGAATTGCTCTCGCCTTTTCCAGAGGCTCCGTTAATATTTCGCTGTTGACATATGCTTCAGGATTTATGCTTTCCACATATTTTATCATATAATTGAGCATTCCCTTGTATGTGCCGGAGGAATCCCTGCCTTTTAATATTATTTCACCCATGCCGGAAGGATTTGACCAGGCAGTACCGTCCTTGTCAAAAATATTTAAAGTACCCGCTCTTCTGCCGTCGGCACCGGCATCGTTAATTTGCAGCTCAAAGCCCATAATGGCATCATTTTCATGCCTTTCAGACCATAGCAGGCCGGCTTCAACAATATAGCCGGTGATGTTTCCACTGTCATCCTTTAAAAAATCTGTTGCGGAAAAAAAACGAAATGAGTCCCCGGCATCAACGGATTGCCTGTTTTCATAATTGACACGGTAGTGAACATCATCGCTCCGGTAGGAAAGGGCCTTGTCATTTGCTTCATCCAGAAAGATTTCCACAGAATCCTGTTCGTAGGCATTTATACCGGCAGCATTTAAAACGGGGTCCTTTACTACGAATAGTATATATAGGGCATAATCATCCCACAGAACACGGAACTCTCCCTCGGCTTGAACACCTGTGGATGATTTAATTTCAGGAACAATTACACCGGCTTTTTCCCAAACATCATCAATAACACCATCAACAACCGGTGTTCCGTACCCGGCAATCAACCTGCCCTGATCATCAAACGGTTCATATGTTTTACTGTCCCGCGTGCAAGAAGTAAGGATTAAAGCAAGGCAAAACAAAAACAAAAGAAACCTTATTTTCATTTCAAATCCTCCTTCTTTTATGATCGGAATAATCAGATAGTCCCTTCTCCGGCAGCATCACCCCTTCCAGGTAATTTTTGCATTTTAATAGTATCATTTTATCACCCGGATAACAATCAGGCTACTTAATTATTTGGCCCGGCTAAGCGGAAAACACCCCTGCCCGCTAAAAAACAACCACCTGCTGCTGCAGATGGCTGTTTGCTCACTTTCTTTAATCTACCGGCAGTATAACGGAACAGGCCATATTCCTGCTGTTCAGGTGCTCATGAAGACGCTCATTAACATCCTTTACCGTTATGTCCTGCAGAACCTGCAGGTAGTCAAAGAAATTTATCCCCCGGAAGTGATAACCGCCATAGTTGGCAATATATTCCAGTGTATTGAAGCTTTTAATAAATTCACCCATCCTTTTCCGCCTGTGATGCTCGAAGACTTCTTCTTTAATGCCTTCCTTTTGTGCTCTTTTTATCCCCGCTGTCAGCTCTTCCAGCAGCTTTTGCGGATCTGTTGTTTCACCGCCGATAATGGAATGACCGTATCCTATTTCCGCGACGTAGGCCGCATCAAAATCGTCATTGACAAGCCCTTTTTCGTAAAGCTCATTAATCAGCCGAGAGCTGTGGCCGAAAACAATTTCCAGCATCAAAGACGTAACAATTTCCCGCCTGAGGAGAGGTTTGCCGTCATAGCCCACATCCAATTCCTTAAAACCAAGGTCCAGCATGGGCTGGGATACGGCGAGCCGCTGTTCCACGTAGCTTTCGGCAATTGCTTCGGGTTCGGGCGGAAAAATGTTTTTTATTTCTCCCAAAGGCCGATAATTATATTTTTTTAAGTTGTTTTCAACCTGCTTGAAGATACCCTGCGCATCAACGTCGCCAACTACAAACAAAATCATATTGCTGGGATGATAGAAAGTACGGTAGCATTGATAAAGCACATCTTTGGTTATTTGCCTGATGCTTTCCACCGAGCCGGCAATATCTTTTTTTACCGGATGCTTCTGGTAAAGTGCTCCCAGAAGATTAAAATAGATACGCCACCCGGGGTCATCTTCGTACATGCGGATTTCCTGCTCAATAATTCCCCTTTCCTTCTCCACGCTTTCATCGGTAAAATACGGTGTCTGGACAAAATCCAGCAAAATCTCGAGGCACCGGGTAAAATTTTCCGTTGTCGAAAACAAATAGGTAGTATGGGTAGAACCGGTGAAAGCATTGCTGGAGGCGCCCAGTGCGGCAAAACGGTCAAAGACGTTTCCTTCCTCGTCCTCAAAAAGTTTATGCTCCAGAAAATGCGCCACCCCGTCGGGGACCTCCACCTCCTGCCCTTCGCCTTCCACAACAAAACGGGAATTTATTGATCCGAAATTTGTGGAATAGGTGGCATACTTCTTATTGTAGCCTTTTTTCGGTACAACAAAGACATCCAGTCCCTCTTCAGTCCGGTAACAGTAGACTTTTTCCCGCAAAAGCTTGTTTTCAACTACCCGAGGCATCTACCTGCCCTCCCTTTTGGTGAGGAAATAGACAGTATCAAGCTGAATATTTTTTGCCACCCGCACAATATCGTCCCGGGTAACAGCCCGGAGGCGGCGAAGCAGCTCTTCAGTGCTCCAGTCACGCCCTGCCATTATATTGTCAACTGTCCTGTTAATTATGGCCGCCGGGCTGTCCTCTTCCTCCAGATACTGATTGCGCAGGCCTCTATAGGTATTTTCCAGAACCTCTTCGGAAAAATCCCCCTTTGCCATATCCTGCAGTTGTTTTTTGATAATATCCATTGTCCGTTCATAATTTTTTACTTCTATTCCGGCCGAAATCACCATCAGCCCTTTGTGTTTTTCCAACCGCGAATAGGCATAATAGGCCAAGCTGGCTTTTTCCCTGACATTCTGGAACAGTTTGGAATGGGGAAACCCTCCCAGAATACCGTCATACATCAACAAGGCAAGATATTCGTCGTCCTTGTAGCTAATGCCGGTCCGGCAGCCCAAAACCAGCTTGCCCTGGCTGACATCCAGTTCTTCTCTGACATAGTTTATCTCGCCTTCCTTTTTCTTAACCGCAGTCAACGGCAGTTCGTCCACCGGACCGCGGGAAAAGGTAAATACTTTCTGTAAAAGGGCATGCACCCATTCAGGGTCCAAATCCCCGATGATATGTATTTCCGCCGGTGTTTTTTGCAGAAAGTCACGGTAATGACGGTACAGTGAAGCTGCATCGATTTTTGCCAGCTTTTCCAGGCTGCCGTATTTAAATACACTGAACGGCTCTTCCCGGCACATTTCCTGCAGGCAGCGCTCTACGGAATAGGCTCTCTTATCATTGATCAGGCCTTTAATGATTTTTTCATGCTGTTCTTTTTCCTGCCTGACGTAATCGGCTCTGAACACCCCTTCTTCCGTAACTGGGTTTGTAAGAATATCGCACAGGATAAGCAGTCCCTTTTCCAAAAGCCTGTTCTCAGCCGGCAAAAACTGGTCATGCACCAGGTTCAGCGAATAGCAGATGAGCTGCCGTTCGCCTTTCTTTAAAATATTGGTCACCAGTTCCGCGCCGTACAATTCTTCCAGGTGCAAGACAAGCTCCTGGCGTGTCGGATAATTTGCGCTGCCTCTCTGCAGAACAGCCGGCAAAAGCGCGTTTTGCGTCACTTCATCTTCATTCAGGTGACAGTGGAAAAAAAGCTGCAGTAAAACGGTTTTATACTTCTTTGTCGGGTGAATATAAACATCAATGCCGTTTTCCAGGCTTTTTCGTACAAATCCGGTCAAGTTTGTTCCCCCTTTGTCTTCTGAAATGGTCAAACCCCCAAGGCAACGATATTTCTAATTCAACTTCAGACAATATATTCCTGCCGCCTTTAGTATTTTACGTTATAGCGTACCAATTATTTATAGTTTTTCCCTGCCCGTTTCACTGCCTGCGTCAAGCATCCCGGCAACCAGTATAACTATGGGAACACCGGCGTATAAAAGAGTGGTGGCGGCAGCTACCACTCCGGAATCGTTAACCAGCAGGGCAGTAATGCTGCCGGCAATAATGCCTAGGAAACCAAAAAACAAAGCAGGATTCTTTTTCCGGAGGTCCTTTAATATGCCGCGCGGCCGGAAAAAAAGGACGGCAAGCACCGCTAAAAAAGCCAGAAAGGCACGGCTCCAGTGCGAATAGCGCATCAACCTCACGTTCATTGCAGCTTTGCGGGCAATAATATCCCACAGAACCTGCAGGCCTTCTTCCTTCAGCAGGACAAGCGTCCGTCCCAGGTGTGACTGTTCATCCCCGGGAATTAGGCTGTTCATTAACACGGCAGCCAAAGCCAGGGCAATAAGGACAGCCAATAGCAGGCAGATGCTCTTCCTGTTGAGCTTAAATCCCGTTAAGGCCGTCATTGTGACAACAAAGGCAACCGTAGCTGTCAGGCTCCCCCCGAAATTGGCCCCTCCCCGCGGTGATATAATCAGGAGAATGAGGAAAACAAAAATAATTGCTGCCGCCACAAGCAGCCGGCGGCGCAAGCGGGGCCAGAGGGTAAGAGAAGCCGCCGCCGCCAGGACGGCACACCCCACCAGTATCCCCATATATTCATTGCCCAGCCCATAGTAGCGGGCACCGGCAACGGGGTCATAGCCAAACACCGATATTTTCATCAGCCGGGCGTCACAGAGGATATCTCCCGTAAGGGAAAAAGCGGTGGCAAAAGCTATGGCAGCCAATCTTTGCGGCGTTTCCGGCAGGATTTTCAGCAGCAAATATGTCATGGCAGCGGCCGCGGCCAGAGTAAGGACAAAACCTGCCGCCTGCGGCAGACGGTTAAGGGGCAAATACAAGAGTAACAGCGGTATGACAAGCAGGCCGAACAATAACGGTATGAACAGGCGGTGCGGGAAAAGCAGCAGGGAAAAATTGAGCAGGGCTGCAAGTACGATTATTATCTGGAAAAATACATAGGCTTTCAACAAAACCGGCCTTAAACGCCAGATACGGCCGATTGATTTGCGCATTTGCAACAGTTCCGCAATACCCCCTTCCCCCGCCTGAACAAGCCTGCGGCCGATCATTTCCGCCGGTTGCTCAATACCCGTCTGTGCCAGTATCAACGGGGCAATGTCAGTTACAGCAGCCAGCCCCGGCCGCTTTGTTGTAGCCGATGTTAAGAGTGTTCCGGCCGTAAAACTGCCGCCGGAAAGGGCAGCAAAACCCAGGGTATCCTCTCCTTTGGCACCGGCAGGCGGCACAGCGGCAAGCAACAGCAGCAGATCTTCAGCATTCAGGAGAGATTCGATCTGTTGCAGCAGCCAGAAAAGATCGGCAAAGATTTCCCGTTCAATCTCCCGGGCTACATCCTCCCGCAGGTAGGAACGGTATTCATTTAAACGCAGCGTATCTCCCCAGTCAACCAGCAAAACATCTGTTTGAGGGAAAACTTCCCGGATTACCTCCCACACCCGTTCCTTATCCAGGCGAACACCGTAGGGAAACATTTCATCCCGCAAGAGTACTTCCCAAGTGACATCCCCGTAATCAATCTCTCCCCGGCTGCCGGCAATGATGAGCGCCGCTTCCCTGTTGGCCTGCCTGCCGTCGGCATTGCCGATTAAAGCCTTCTTTTTGCCGTTTTCCCGCAGCAAATCTCCCAGCAGCCCCGGACGAACCGGGTGCTGCAGCGTTTGATTGGCGGCAATTACCTGGGCCATCCCCAGGTGCAGTATTTCCCCCTGCGGCAGCTTCCCCTGGTGCCGCTGAAAGACCACGGCAGCCGTTGACCCGTTGTACAGCTCCTGCCGCTTGTACGCCAGACTGCTGCCTTCAGTCCCAAGCGCCCGCGAACCCGCGCCGATGGTAGCATAAATGTTCCTGGCAACGGTGCTTCCGGCCGTGCCGGTGTTCAACAGGCAGACGGAGCTTTGCCGGGTCCAGCCCGCCATGTTTTTGTCCGCCAGCAATTGTTCCGGGTCAACACAGGCCAGGGAAACAATAACAACCTTCCCCGCTGCTGCCGTCGTCCTGCAGGGCACCAAACAAAAAATCAAGAGAAGTAAAAAAAATAATTTTTTCACAGCCTGCCTCTCCCTTCCAGAATACTATAGTATGCTTTTTTTGTCTCTTCCGCCGTCTGCCTGCTGCTTCTTTTTGCCACTTCCCGGCGTGCCCCGGCTGCAAGCACAGCGGCGTATTCCGGGTTTTGCAGGCAGCTTGCAATACAGTCAGCCAGAGCCTGTGCATCTCCGACAGGAAAAAGCAGCCCGTTTTCCCCATGACGGATCAGCTCCCGCAGACCGCCCGCGCTGCTCGCCACAACGGGGCAGCCGGCTGCCATTGCTTCCAGCACGGCAATCCCCTGCCCCTCGCTGCGCGACGGCATCACAAAGACATCCAGCCCGGCCAAAAACTCCGGTATCCGCTCGCAATGTCCCAGAAATACAACTCTGTCCTGCACTCCCAATTGACGCGACATCTCTTCCAAAGGAAGGCGCAGCGGTCCGTCCCCGGCAATAACAAAACTAATCCCCGGGAAACGGGGTTTCAGGCAGGAAGCGGCCTTTAAAAAAACATCCAGGCCTTTCTCCGGCACAAGGCGGGCTGCCGTTCCCACAAGGAAGCTGTCACTCTTCCGGCAGCCTTTCTCCCGGTAAAAGCCTGCGGTTTCAATACCGTTCGGTATTACGCGGATTTTGCTTTTTCCCGCACCTAGCATACCGTACAGTTCGCCGGCCAGCCAGCCGGATACCGCAACATAACCCGCCGTCCAGCGGGACAGACATCTTTCAGCCTGCATGTAGGCTCCGGGCAGCCTGCTTAATTTTGCCCTGAGAAAATCACCGTGTACTGTCAGCAGGCAGGGAATTTTAAATATGCGGGATAGCGGCCTTGCCAAAAGGCCTGCCTTAAAACCGTGGGCATGGATCAGGGAGAAATCATTTTTCTTTAACAAGCGGTACAGCCGGCAAAAAACCGCTGCATCCCAAACCGGCCGCAGATTGCCTGCAAGAGGCAGGCTCAAAATTTCACACGGCAAAGCGGAATATTTTGCAGCCTGTTTTTCCGGACAGGCAAGGGTAATGGCGAAATCCCCCGCCAGGTTGTTGATCAGCGCTTGCAAGTGGCTCACCATGCCGCCTTCGGCAGGCCGGATTATCATTAGTATCTTTTGCTTTTCTGCTGTCATAAAAAAACCCGTTTTTCTCTATAGTATGTCCTCTTCTTTTCCCAATAAACGGGCAAGACCATTTTTTCCATGCCTGCCCGTTATCCATAACATAGTTTTTCCCTTGATAAAAATTGCGGCCGGAAGTAAAGTAAGGATAGGTGATATTAAAAAACCGGAATCCGGAGAATTGAGGCTGCCAATGTCTGTTAACATACCCGTTTTATATGAAGACAATCACTTACTGGTGGTGGAAAAGCCGTTCAATATGCTTTCCCAGGGCGACCTAACGGGTGACCGGGACCTTTTAAGCTTGTTGAAGCAAAGCTTGAAAGAAAAATACAACAAGCCTGGCAATGTATACCTGGGACTCGTTCATCGCCTGGACCGGCCGGCGGGAGGAGTAATTGTCTTTGCCAAAACCTCAAAGGCGGCAGCCAGACTTTCAGCTCAAATTAAGGACCGGAGCCTGGTACGCTGCTATCTGGCCGTTGTACGCGGCCTGCTGCCAGAAGCAAGAGCTGCGTTGCAGCACTACTTGGTAAAAGACAGAAAGACCAATCGTGTAACAGTCGTTGATAAACAAAACAAGCAGGCAAAGGCTGCAAAGCTGACTTATCAGGTGCTGGCAAATACGTCCAATCTAACTCTGGTGCATGTTCAACTCCACACGGGCAGAGCACACCAGGTGCGTGTCCAGTTTGCCGCCTGCGGGCACCCTTTATACGGCGATCAGCGTTACGGCAAAGCAGTTAACCGGCCGGGAGAGCAGCTTGCCCTCTGGGCGCATACCATCACCCTGCGCCATCCCACTTTGAAAAAGAAAATGACTTTTTACAGCCACCCTCCGCGTATCCTGCCCTGGACACTGTTCGATCTTGACTTTTCCCCCCCGCTTTGCTATGATGATTAATGCACTGTGCCCGTGGTGAAAGGGATATCACGCAGGCCTCCGGAGCCTGAAGTCTGGGTTCGACTCCCGGCGGGCACACCATTTTTATACCCGGGCCTCAACTGCCAAGGCGGCAGAAAAACCGTATATAAAAAGGCATCAAGCACTTTTTGCATTGATGCCTTTTCTTATTTTCTGCCGGTTTCAGAGGCAATAGTATCTTTTACCTTAGCGGAAGAAAACATGGTTGCCGATTACTACCGTTACCGGCTGTGAGCGTACCCACTGGTTTGTTGTTTTGCGCGGGTTATAAAAGCCTGTTGCCCCAAGAGACGGGTCCGCCCCGTTTAGAGCCTCCAGGGCCGCCCTGTATGCGCTTTCCCCGGCGGCAATATTAATGCGCCCGTCCAATACCGGACTGTATTGATAGTAGCCGTTTACCACCTGGTAGATAACCGCAGTAATACTGTTGGGATACAGGGGGCTTTTTACCCTGTTAAGTACTGAGGCAGCAACGGCCACCTGACCCCGGTAAGGTTCTCCGCCCGCTTCCGCCTCCACCAGCCGCGCCAAAAGGTCCAGTTCTGCCGCGGAAACAGACGACCGGCCGCCGCGTGAAACAGCTGGAGCTGCCTTTGGGATAACAAGCATCCGGCCTTCTTCGATATAGTCCACATTGCTTATTCTGTTTGCTTCTGCCAGTGCCGCCACTGTAATGCCATAGCAGCGGGAAATCAGCCACAGCGTTTCCCCGGCCTTTACCTTATGCAGCGGAATATCCAGTATTTGTCCCGCTTCGATGTAATTGGCATCTGCCAGGTTATTCAGCTGCGCCAGGGTTGCCACAGTGGTCCCGTACCGCTGCGCAATCTTCCACAGCGAATCTCCCGGCTGTACGGTGTAACTCGCAGCCAAGGCCTGTCCGGCCAGCAACAGTACTATAAAAACTGTTAAGATCCCCGTAAGAACTCTTCTCAAGCTGTTTACCCCTCTCCTGTTAAGATTAAATTATGTTTACTTTACATAATTATATTCCGCATGAAGCCCAGGGGCAAACCGCCTATTCTTAATTCAGAGGGGGAAATATTAAGGAACTTTAACTGTTAATTAAGGATTCTTTATATTCCGGCCTTATTGTGCAGGCTGGTATTATCTGCCTCTTTACTCCGGCGGCAAAACACGCTATACTAAAAGCTAACATATGTTCGGACCGGAGGGCTAAAAATGAAAAACTTCCGTTTCCCGGCCGGCCGTGTTATCCTGCCTGAATTCCGGCAAACCGCCCTGGAAACCCGGCACGCCTGCGACAAGGTACAGCGGATAAAAAACGGCCTTGAATTGCAACGCTTAATCGAATTGTCACTGCAAAGCGGCACTGTTCTGCGGATATCCCTTTGTTCAGGCGGGAAACCGGCCGCTGCCACCGGAACAATAAAAGCAATCAACTACCTTGCAGGGACAATTGTTCTGCAGACGCCGGAAGGCTTGCGCAGTCTGAAAACAGGAGAAATTTACGATATCACAGAACTCCCCTAAATACAAAGGGCCGACCTTCTGCAGAATTAAGGTCAGCCCGGTCGAACAGCAACCCTACGGGGATGAGCTGCTGCTTATATCTTACCAGTATTTGTCCCGGTATGCAATGGCTTTGCTGCCAAATGATAGTGTCAAGACACTTTAGG
>DGEC01000019.1 GCA_002385745.1 Firmicutes bacterium UBA3936 | reverse complement strand
CTCAAAAATATTTAATTCTTGCAGGAAATAACCCTCAAGAGAAATTGCCAATAAAAAGACTCCCATCAGGGCAGTTATAGTGACAGAAATAATTTCGCCAACTGAACCGATCATTAAAAAAGCCGGATTGACGACAAACATAAAAGGTATTATAAAAGCGGTCAAGCTGATTTTTATAGCCAGCCACGATGTTTTCATAGGATCTGCCCCGGCAATTGTTGCTGCTGCATAGGAAGTTATAGCCATGGGCGGTGTGATCAGGGACTGCCCCGCAAAAAATACAACAAAAAAGTGAGCGGCATAGACCGAGATGCCTAAATTAATGAGAGCCGGAACGAGGATGGCTACCAAAACAACATACGTTGCTGCCGGCGGCATGCCCGTTCCCAGAAGTAGAGTTAAAAGCATGGCTATTATCAGCGTTAAAGGTATGTTCCCACCGGTTAGCTCCACCAATCCCGAGGCGAGCCTGTGGCCAAGGCCGGTTAAATCTACCGAGCCGACGATTATACCGCTGGCTGCCGTGGCGACCAGGACCAATAGCGCTCCTTTGGCTCCGCTCTCCAGGGTGTCAAGAATTTGCTTGACCGACAGACGGGTATGCGCGCGCAGGAAGCAAAAGGCAACAAAGGCGATAATTGACCAGCTGCATACAAATCCCGGCGAATAGCCCTTGATAATTAAAAAAACCAGTATAAGAGGGGGGATCAAGATATGATAATATCTTTTGAAGGTTTCAGCCAGGCTTACATCGACGGGCACAACCTGTAAATTATCTTTGGCTGTCTCAAAATGCACCATCAGGTAAACAGCATATACGTTTATTAGAGCCGGCAGCAAAGCAAGGATGCATACATTTTTGTAAGGGAGCCCTGTAAAGGCAGCCATCAAGAATGCTGCACCGGACATGACAGGCGGCAAAATTAGGCCGACAGTAGAGGCACTCGCCTCAACAGCCCCGGCAAACTCCGGTTTTAGCCCTATTTTTTTCATCATGGGAATGGTAAAACTGCCTGTTGTAACAACGTTTGCCGTGCTGCTGCCGGAAATTGACCCTACTAAAGCGCTGGCAATTACAGCAATTTTAGCCGGGCCGCCGCGGGCTTTTTTCATGATTGCCGCGGAGAATTCATAGACAAAATCTGCAAAGCCGCTGCTCTGAACGAAGGAGGCAAAAACGATAAATAAAACGATGACACTCGCAGAGACTCCCAGGGGGATACCAAAAATGCCCCCTGTCGTCAAATACTGCATGTCGATTATTTTTTGCCATGAAAATGAAA
Source organism: Firmicutes bacterium UBA3936 (assembly GCA_002385745.1). Classification (GTDB taxonomy): domain Bacteria; phylum Bacillota; class Dethiobacteria; order Dethiobacterales; family Dethiobacteraceae; genus DTU027. The sequence goes on along the minus strand of DGEC01000019.1, from coordinate 1,217 downwards.
TGGTGTGCAGCATCCCTGGTAGATAATTTCCCAAAAGGGGGTAGAACAGAAAAAACAGGACAAGCACACATAACGCCTTGCCGACAACTCTCCGTGTAGCTTCGATAATCAGGGCAATAAGCATAATACCCAAAATTATTTCTGACACTTTAAGGGGAGTGATCAAAAAAAACCTTTCAATGGTGATCCAGTCATAGAAGATGAATATATAGGCAATGCATATAGTTGAAAGCAGACAGGGCAAATAGTCACTTAATATTTTAAAAGACAGATTCCTATTTTTACCGACCGGATAGAGCAGAAAGATTAGGGGCAAACCCAAGCCCAGGTGAACAGCCCTTTGCTGATAGGCATCTATGCCGCCAAAAAGCCCTATATAAATATGAAAGGCGGCCATGGATATAGCCAGAAAACGAATAAAATAATTCAGGTAGTTGTACTTTGGTTGAAAAAACTTTTTCATTTTGTCACAAGCCCCCCTGTTTTCCATTTAGGGCACAATAATCCACACACCTTGATGCTTTTAATCGGAGTAAATAATATTTAAAGGTTCCGAGATATTTTCTTTGAGCACATTAAGCGTCCCCAAAATTCTGTTAACGTTATAAAAAACGATGGGCAGATCCATTTCCTCCGCCATGTTCTTCAATTTTCTCGCGGCAGCATCCAGGTTCTTTATTTCCCGATCGATATCTTTCAGCTTCTGCAATTTTTCTTTGTCCACGGCTGCTTCCTCCTTCAGATAAAATAATGCAAGTTAATTATTAATGCAGTATCAGTGCAGAACACTACCTCAAATCCTCCAGCCTTTTCGCTTTTGCCTCATGCCGGGGCAAGGTACCGGAAGGTAAAATTTCCACGTCACATCTCAACGTTGTTGTGTTTCTCAATTCTTTGGAGAGTCTTTCAGCAAGCTCAGCCCTGATGTTTTCGTAATCTTTAAAGGCCTCGGCCTTGACCATAACGCTGTCGTAATCCTTTTCCCGCGTGATGATAATTTTAAACTCTCCATTGAGCTCCGGAATGCTCATTACGGCTTTTTCCACATTTTTGGGTGAAAATAATACTCCCCTGACCTTGGACATTTCATCCCTTCTTCCGGCGACTCCGCCTTCGGACATTCTCCATGTCCTGCCGCAAGGGCATTTTTCAGAAGATATTTTAATAAGATCTTTAAGGTCGTATCTGATTGTCGGCATACCTTTCCGGGCGAAATT
>DGEC01000034.1:7531-20783 GCA_002385745.1 Firmicutes bacterium UBA3936 | reverse complement strand
GGTTATCCAGCTCTTTTTTCAGTTGAGCTTCAAAATTTAGAAAGTCAATGCCATCTCCTAAAACCTTTAAAATCTTCTCAGTTACCGAAAGGACTTTTGCTTCTACTAAGCGAACTACACCCATGAGGAACCTCTGCCTCCTTTTGGGGGTATTCATCTCGATGTGAGGTTCCTCTTCGCTTTCTTAAAAGATTATCCTTCCAAAAACCTAAAGTAATTTTACACTAACGACCAAATACGATAAAAATCCCGGCCTTCTGACAGGGCAGGCAAAGAATTACTTTTTATTTCCTGCAAAATCAGCTAAAATAAGAGAAGTAGACATTATTATTATTTTTTTATAATCTGTGGAGGTACGATATGAGAGCAATCGAGGAATCTGCCGTCAACACAATTCGCTTTTTAGCTGTTGACGCAGTGGAAAAGGCTAATTCCGGCCATCCGGGACTGCCCATGGGCGGCGCAGCCATGGCCTATGTCCTCTGGACGCGTTTTTTGCGTCACAGTCCCCGGCATCCGGACTGGCCGGACCGTGACAGGTTTATTTTGTCGGCAGGCCACGGGTCGATGCTGCTTTATGCCCTCTTGCATTTGTTCGGCTACCCGCTGTCCCTGGATGATTTAAAACAGTTCCGCCAGTGGGGCAGCCTTACCCCCGGGCATCCTGAATACGGGCACACCGCCGGTGTGGAAACAACAACTGGTCCCCTTGGACAGGGCTTTGCCAATGCAGTCGGCATGGCCATTGCAACAGAGCGCCTGGCAGCCGAGTTTAACAGGCCCGGCTTTCCCATTGTCAATCATTATACATATGTTTACTGCGGCGACGGCTGCCTGATGGAAGGGGTGACGGCGGAAGCCGCATCTCTCGCCGGCCATTTGCAGCTGGGGCGCTTAATCTGCCTTTATGACGACAACAATATTACTATAGACGGTTCCACCGACATTGCCTTTACCGAAGATGTAGGCAAGCGTTTTTCAGCCTACGGCTGGCAGGTGCTGTCAGTGGAAGACGGTAACAACCTGGACTCAATTGCAGGCGCCATTGAAGAGGCAAGACAGGAAACAAAAAAACCGTCGCTGATTATGGTTAAAACACTGATTGGCTTCGGCAGCCCCAATAAACAGGGGAAGGCCGCTTCGCACGGCGCTCCCTTGGGTCCCGAGGAAGTAAAGCTGGCCAAGAAAAACCTGGGCTGGCCGCTGGAACCGGATTTTTACGTCCCTGAAGCTGTCCGGAAGCATTTCGCGGCTCTTGCCGCGCGGCTGGAGGAAAAGAAAAAAGAATGGGACAAGATGTTTGCGGAGTACCGCAGGAAATATCCTGAATTGGCTGCAGCCTGGGATGCCTGGCACAGCCAGGAAATTCCACGGGAGCTGGAAAAGGATATTGAGTTATGGCAGATTCCTGACAAACCTGCCGCTACGCGGGTATCTTCGGGCGACATTATGCAGGTTGTCGCCCGCCATCTCCCAAACCTGGTGGGAGGATCCGCCGATTTAAATGCTTCGACGAAAACCTACCTTAAGGGTTATGGAGATTTTCAGGCAGGCAACCGCAAAGGAAACAATCTTTATTTCGGAGTCAGGGAACATGCCATGGGAGCAGTCGCCTCCGGCATTTCCCTACATGGCGGCCTGCGTCCCTATGCTTCCACATTTCTTGTGTTTTTTGATTATATGAAGCCGCCGGTCAGGCTGGCCGCCATGATGGGCCTGCCGGTGATTTATATCTTTACCCACGACAGCTTCAGCGTCGGCGAGGACGGGCCCACTCACCAGCCTGTGGAGCAGCTGGCAAACCTGCGTTCAATTCCCAACCTCTGTGTTATCCGCCCCGCCGACGGCCGTGAAACGGCGGCAGCCTGGCTTGCTGCGCTGAGAAGGAAGGAAGGGCCTACCGCACTGATTCTGACCCGCCAGGATGTGCCGCAGTTGTCCGGGACAAGCCGGGAAGCGGAAAAGGGTGCCTATATTTTGGACAGGGAAAAGGGTCCAAAGCCGGATGTTATTCTGATTGCCAGCGGGTCGGAGGTCTGGCTTGCCCTGCAGGCAAAAGAACTGCTGAAGGAAAAAGGCGTAGACGCCAGGGTGATAAGCATGCCCAGCCACGAGCTTTTCCAATCCCAGTCCCCGGCCTACCGGGAGGAAGTACTGCCTGCTGCCATAAAAAAGAGGGTGGTTATTGAAGCAGGCCATTCAATGGGCTGGGAGCCCTATGCCGGCAGCGAGGGCGCTGTTATTTCCTTTGACAGCTTTGGCGCTTCGGCTCCCGGGGAAGTCCTGAGACAAAAATTCGGCTTTACGGCGGAAAACATTGCCGCCAGGGCTCTGAAGCTTTTGGAAAGTTAGCCTGCCTTGACACACATTTTCCGTTGGCATAGAATGATTATGTACCCCATATGCAGGCGCGGAAAAGGGAGTGTGAACGGATGCCGACATACGAATATAAATGCAGAAACTGTGGGGAAAACTTTGAAGTCTTTGTTAAAAGCTCGGAAAAAGGCAAGGTGCGCTGTCCGCAATGCGATGGCCGGAAACTGCAGGAAATTTTTAAAATTAATACTATAGGCGTCTCTGCAGGCGCCTCTGCCTGCAGTTCCTGTTCCACGGAAAAATCTTGTTCCAGCTGTGGAATGGCGCATTAGCCCGGTACAGGCAAAATCAGGGAGTGCTGCAAACTACAAAAAGTAGCGAGCAGCACTCTTTCTCTAAAAAGGTTTGTTTTCAGGGAGAAAATTATCAATTACCGGACGGGGGAAGGACAGGGTGAAGAGAAAAAAAACGGTTTTTGTTTTACTGCTGGCGGCAGCTTTGATTTTTACCTTCCGGCTGACCGGCATTTACTATCCCCTGCGCACTTATCTTCTGATGTATCCTCTTAGCCGCTACTATAAAAATACCGGGCTGTTCAGGGATATTCCACTCGGGATTCCGGCGGGCAAACTGCCCGGTGTAGGCAGCTTTATTCCCTTTATGCTTTATTTTAATGCAGATGAAAGTCATTTCGCCCGCTGGATGGGGTATGAAGGCGACCTGACGCTGAGCATTATCTACAATTTCGGCGGCTTTTGCTGCGGCCGGACTTATGCTGATTATTTTGATCCCGCTGCCGGACTTTATTCGGCATTCTACGGCGCCTATGCCGTTAACAATAAGGACCTGTTTTTTACTGCAGACGGATCAATCCGTCTCAGTCAGCTTGCCTTGGTGCCGCATTACGATCAAAAATATCTCGTGCTGCCTGCAATAGGTTTACCGTCGAAGGAGGTAATTTTTCAGGCAGAATCCATAGAACTGGAGGAGAATGTAACATACCTTAACATCCCCGGCTGGTATAAAATGGTAGCTGAAATATATACCAATATGCCTGCCCATCGTTACCGGACAAGGCAGTTGGGCTACCTGCAGTACGGCAGCCCCAAGGGACTGGAAAATGTGACGGAGGATTACCGGGCAGAAAGGTTATGCGCAAGAGCATACTGCCGATTTTTCGAGGAGTATAACGCCACGGTTGTTTTATATATCATGGCAAAAAACAAGGATATTGCAGAACAAATAGACAGGGAAATCCTGTCGCGTTCGGTTTTTGGCCCATAACACGCCTTTGCTGCCGCTTTTTCACTTTCATTATTACCTGTTGTCTGTATGTGCGTATATATAAAGGAAAAGAAGCCGCATTCAGGCTTCTTTTTATATTATAGTCCGAGATACCAGGTTGCAATGGAAAAGTAAATGATAATTCCGGCAATGTCCGCAATAGAGGTAACCAGCGGGCCGCTGGCAGTGGCCGGATCAAGCTTGAGCTTGTCAAGCAGGAAGGGAAGTGACATGCCGATGGTACTGCCGACCAGTACTACGGCCGCCATAGCCAGGGCAACAATAACAGCCACGTTAAGGCCGCCCTGGACAAAACCAATCAGTGATACGGCAGCGGCCATGGCTATGCCCAAAAGAACAGACACAATTATTTCTTTCTGTAAAAGCCTGAACCAGTCTCCTGTTTTAACATCACCCAGCGCCAGAGCGCGAATCATAAGGGCCGCCGCCTGGGAGCCGGCATTGCCGGCGCTGTTGATCAGCAGGGGCAGAAAAAAGACAAGGCCGATTACAGTCTGGATTGTATTTTCAAAATAAGCAATCCCTGCACCGGAAAAAATGTTCATAAATATGAGTACCAAAAGCCAGGGAAGCCGTTTTCTCAACAGGAAGAAGGGGCCGGCATCCAGCAGGTTGATGTCAATCTTGCCGACGGTAGCCATTTTGTGGAAGTCTTCCGTGTTTTCCTCTTCGATGACGTCCACAATATCATCAACGGTAATAATGCCGACCAGGCGATTTTCATTATCGGTAACGGGAATGGCCAGTAAATCATATTTTTTCATTAAATCAGCCACGTATTCCTTATCGTCCGTTGTTTTGACGGAAATGATTTTCGTATTCATTATTTCCGCCAGTTTTTTCTCCGGGGAGGCTATAACCAGGTCCCTCAAGGACACGATGCCTTCCAGGTGGCGGCTGCTGTCGGTTACATAACAGGTATAAACGGTCTCCTTAACCGGGGCATATTCCCTGATTCGCTCCAAGGCTTGCCGGACAAGCAATTCCTTTTTGAAGTCTACAAACTCAATGGTCATTATACTGCCGGCTGAATCGTCGGGGTACTTGAGGAACTGGTTAATCAGGTTTCTTTCCGTTTCCGGAGAATTTCTCAGGATGCGCTTGACCACGTTGGCCGGCATTTCTTCCAGGAAATCAATTTTATCGTCAAAAAAGAGTTCATTCAGGATTTCCTGCAGTTCCTCCTCATTAACCGCAACGGAGAGTTGGGACTGGCTTTCCGGGGAAAGATAAGAAAAAACATCGGCAGCAATTTCCTTGGGCAGCAGCCTGAATACCAGAAGGGTTGCTTTGGCATCCAGTGTATCGATAAATTCAGCTATATCCACATTCTGCTTTTTCAGCAGCTCTTCCTTGAAACGGGGATAGTTTTTCTCTTGCAGCAGCTTCAGCAGCATTTCTGTGTTCACATTACCTCCTCCTTTCTTATAATGTTGCTTCAGGGGGGTTTTTGCCCGGCGACTCCAGTAAAAATTCCCGGCAAAAATAAATCCCTATTCAGCGTCACGAATAGGGACAAAAAGAAATAGCCCCCTTGTGACAGCTTTGGCTCTATACAACGTGAGGGAAAATCCCAGCTACATTAGGTAGCACCTTAATCCGATGCTGCCTGCTGACCCTTTGGCATCTCTCGATGTTTCAGGGCAGTAGCATATGTTTGTATAGTAACCTCACCTAACGGGTTCTACTTTATTCTATTTTTATACTGGCTCCATGTTTTATTTTATTACAAACTGACTGTTTTGTGAAGAAAAAATTTGCTGTGCGGCTGATTATTGCTATAAGCCGCGGCTTTCCATTATTTTTCTGCGACGCTCCACATCGGGATGATCTTCGTAGCGTCTCAACGCCTGCATTACCAGCCTGTTGCTTTCCTCAACCGTCGGAATGAATTCGGGAAAAGGAAGAATCCACAAGTCGTTGCGCCTGATTCCTTCCAGGGCAATGCGGGCGAGATCAACAGGGTCAATACCCCAGTCAATGGCTGATTTCAGTTGTTTGAAAACTTCGGGATCCGCGCCGTAATAGCCGGTGTTTTTGTAACGCTTTTGGCGGGACAGCACCGCCTCATGGATATTTGAATTAACTCCGCCCGGGCAGAGGCAGGAAACACCGATATTGTGCTTGCTTAAATCCATCCTTAAATTTTCCGACAGTCCGCGTACTGCGTATTTGGAAGTTGTGTAGATGGTGGCACCGGGTGTACTGACAAAGGCGCTCATTGATGCGGTATTAAGGATATGCCCGCCCTGGCCGTGTTTGATCATGCGGGGGACAAATGTTACAATACCGTTTATTACACCTTTCAGGTTGACATCTATCTGCCAGTCCCAGTCGTCGTAAGTGGCATTTTCGACGGGGCCGAACTGGCTTACTCCCGCTGTGTTGCAAAGGAGCTGAACCGGACCGAAGACTTTTTCGGCTTCATCTGCCGCTTTCACGTAGGCTTCCCGGTCCGTAATGTCAAGAAGGACCGGATGCACAGCAGCATCTTTGTCCTTGAAATAATCCATTGCCTGGTCAAGATGATCCTGGCGTATATCAGCGATTACTACCTTCATACCGGCTTCCAGGGCAAAGACCTTGGCCTGTCCCAAACCGACACCGGAACCTCCCCCGGTTATAAAAGCAACTTTTCCCTCTAAATCTCTCATATTCATCTCCTTCCATTATTTTAGATTATTCCCTTCAAATATTAACAGTTTCCTAAAAACAATTTAGCACAGCCCGGAACGGACAGTCAATTATTTGCAGAAAAGAAAACTGCCCGGGAAGTCAAACCGCCCCCGGCAATAATGGCGGGTATAGGAAGGCAAATCTTGTAGGCAGGAATATTTCATGGTAAAATAATTGTAATAAAATTTTAAAAATACAGTAAAATATGCCGGTTGCGGAGAGGGCCGGAAAAGGCCAATCCAACTCCCGCACAAAGGAGGAAAAAATGAGCAAGAGACTACTTACGGTTTTGGACCCCAAAGGTCAGCCAAGCGGTGTTTTTGGCAGAGTCCTGGATCTGTCGAATCCCCATGCTATTTTGGATCCGGAAGGCCAGCCGACAACAAATCTTGAATCGTTCGAACAGTATAAAATGGCCGACCGGCTGGACACCCTGGAGGGGAAGACAGTTTACCTGGTCGAAACCGGTTTTGCCGGTGCTGCCGATTTTATGAAGGAAGTACAGGGCTGGTTCGAAAGGGAAATGCCGTCCGTTAAAACAGTATTGCGGTCAAAGGCCGGCAATATGTTTACGGATGACCCGGAGTTGTTGAGGGAGATTGCAGAACACGGAGATGCTGCCATTATCGGCGTCGGCGGGTGAGACGGCTGTTCGGCGAGTATCGCCGACATAGCCCGGAGACTCGAAAGCGAGTGCCGTGTGCCGACTGTTCCGGTAGTGACGGCCCGTTTTGAGCATTATGTACAAAAAGACTCAGAAACTCACGGCATGTTTCTGCGTTATATCTTCCCACCGCATCCTGTGGGTTTTGTCCCCAGGGAAAAGCTGCGCGGTTATGTTGAGGGCAATGATCCGGTAACAGGCAGGCCGCTAATGCAGGAAGCAATTGATCACCTGACTAAACCGTTGACGGAGATGGAAAAGAATCCTGTTATCGAAAAGAAACCCAAGAGACCCAGGCTGCTGGAGCCTGATACGGAAGAAAACCTGTACCGCCTGTTTATAGAGAACGGCTGGACGGACGGGCTGCCGATAATTCTGCCCACGGAGGAGCGGGTAGCGGAGATGCTGACCGGAACAGACCGTGATCCTCAGGAAGTAATAGGGCGCATGTCTGTTACCACACACCAGGAACGCCTGGAGTATACCGTGGAGAAGGTGGCTGTCAATGCCGTTATGGCCGGCTGCCGTCCGGAACACCTGCCCCTGCTTCTGGCGCTGGCTGCCACGGAAATTCCCTCGCTGCCCAGTTCCACAACTTCTTTTTCCAGTATGCTAATGGTCAACGGACCGATCCGGCATGAGATCGGCATGAATTGCGGTCTAGCCGCTTTAAGCCCCTTCAACCTGGCAAATTCCGTTATCGGACGTGCCTGGACCCTGATGAGCATTAACTTCGGGGATGCACGGCCCGGTGAAACCTTTATGCATTCACTGGGACACCCGGTTAACTACAATAATTTGTGTCATGCCGAAAATGAAGAGGAATCGGCTTTTGAACCTTTCCATGTTGAAAAGGGCTTTAAACCCGAAGAGAGCACAATCAGTCTTTTCAGGGGCTGGCACTATAGCGGCAGCAACCTGGGCCCGGCCAAGGCCATGGCTGATGCCATGCAGAAGACGACAAGAATGGGCACCATCATTATGGATCCTTTGGTATCTGCCCATCTCAAGGATGAAGGCTTCAAGACCAAGGAGGAACTGCGCCAGTATATTGCCAAAGAAGCGCAAAGCTTCCCGCAGGCCATCAATTTTATAGTCGTCGGCGGGCAGACTAACCCCATGTGGGCTTTAACGGACTACATGCACGTCAAGACAGTATCCATTGACGAATGGATCCCCAAATCCGGAATCAAAAAAGACGAAAAGCCTCTCAGGATGCCGGTGCCGGTTCAATGTAAAGACGGCATCTGCGGAATTCCGGCTAGATAAATAAAGCCGGCCGGACACCGGCCTTGGGGATTTATTGCCAGGAACAGGCTGCATCTTTATAGCCATAAGCAAGCAATAAGCAAGGCTTTCGGGCGGGTATCCCGAAAGCCCTATTGCTTATTGTGTTTTGCAAGGCAGCAGCAAAGCAACTTTACGCAACACATTTTCCGGGTCCGGTAGGAAAGTCCGAAGCGGTGGAGAATAGATTAAGTAAAAAAAGAAAAGATATAGCAGGGAGGGAGAAAATAGCAAGGAGAAAACAGGTTTCTTTGGCAACTGTTTAGCAAAGCCGGTATCTGCAGTAAAAGAAGAAAGAGAGGTAGTATGAATGGAAAACTTGCAAGGGAAAACAGCTTTTATTACGGGAGCAGCCAGTGGTATCGGCCTGGGCATTGCCAAGGCGTGCGCCGTTCACGGCATGAATGTGGTGCTGACCGATGCACGCCGGGATGCGCTTGATGAGGCAATTGTCTATTTCAAGGGAAAAGGTTATCCTGCCCATGCCATTCAGCTTGATGTTACCGACCGGGAAGCTTACGTGAAAGCAGCCGACGAGGCGGAAAGAGTCTTTGGCAAAATTCATGTACTGGTCAATAATGCCGGAGTTGCTGCCGGCGGCGGGCCGGTTTACAATGCCAGCTTTAAAGACTGGGATTTTATAATTAGTGTCAATTGTACAGGTGTTGTCAACGGCGTGTCCATTATAGTTCCCCGCATTCTAAAACACGGCGAAGGCGGCCACGTTGTCAGCACATCATCAACGGCAGGTATTTTTGCCGTTGGCGGTTCGGGGCTTTACTGCGCCACAAAATATTTCGTTGCCGGCCTGATGGAAAGTCTGGCTTCCGACCTGGAAGGGACAGGTGTGGGCGCTTCGGTCTTTTGTCCGGGCCCTGTAGCTTCAAATCTCGGTTTTACTTCGGAGGCAGTCCGTCCGGAACATTTAAAGAAAACAAAGGAAGAAATGCCCGAAATGCCCAAAGACATGCCTAAGGATTTCCCCGACTTTTCTAAATATTTCATGACCCCGGAGGAAGTAGGGGAGCGTGTAGTCCGCGGCATCATGCGCAATGACCTGGTTATCTGGACTCACCCTGAATTCAGAAATGGTATTAAAGTACGCAACGATGCGCTGCTCCGGGCAATTCCCGCTGAGCCGTTTAATGCGGAGCGGGCGGAAGTGCTGAAGAATTTCGGAACTTTAACCTACAATCCTATTTATGAAAAGCAAACAACTCCCGGCCCCCTTGACTGGGACCCGGAAAAGAACTAGAAGAAATCCCCGGATGTTTCCGGCAACAGGCCCAAAAACAGGCAGACTTGCATGCAAGCTGCCTTTTTTGTACTTTAGTGCCAATATAACCAGAAAAAAGGACTGTAGGGCGCGCAACCGCGCCAGAGCGGAGAAGGATGTAACTTGACAATTCAGAAAATAGTAAATATACTAAACATGTCAAATTTTTCTAAGTTTCAAATTCTTTGTAAAAGAGAGGGGAGTGGAATGAAGAAGAAGCTTATTTTACTGTTGGTTGTTGTGCTGGCCCTGAGCCTGGCCGTTGTAGCTTGCAGCAGAGATAATGAGGGGGAAAACAACAACAGTAATAACAACAACGCACAGGTAGAACAAAGCGGACCGTACGGGACCCTGAAAATTGCTTCCGTAGATTTTTCCTACGAGTCGACAGACCCGATTAATTACGAGTCCCTTTGGGGTTTTGCCATGTATGATCCTCTGATCACCATTGATGAGAACGGCAACTACATAGGAGGAGTGGCTGAAGACTGGGAACTTAGCGAAGACGGTCTCACATGGACTTTTTATATCCGCAAGGGTATAAAGTTTCATAACGGGGATGAACTGACTGCCCATGACGTCAAATTCTCCGTTGACCGCTTTGCCAACCAAAGTGAAATTGAATCAACAAACCCCTGGACGCCGTACCTAGCAGGCAACTACAATTACACCGAAGTCGTCGATGACTACACATTCCGTTACCATTGCCAGAGACCCGAGCTGCCTCTTTTGGTACCTTTCTCCTGGACAAGGATAATTCCCAAGAATTACTATGAAGAGGTGGGAATGGAAGAGTTCCGCAAAAACCCCATCGGCTCAGGACCCTACAAATTTGTCGAACTTGTTCCTGAGACCAGCTTTAAAATGGAAGCAAACACCGAGCATTGGCGGTTTAAGCCTGACTTCATGTATGTTGAGGAGTATCAGGTGCCTGAGGAAATGACCCGTATTAACATGCTGCGTACGGGAGAAGTGGATATAGCCCTTGGCATAACTAACGAAAGAATGGTTGAACTGCGCGACAATGAAGGCTTTGCCACGGTAAAAGTTGGTGACCCGGTGCTGTGGACAATCAGCTTCCCCGGAACATGGTCGACCAGAAGACCTACCGGAGATATCCGTGTCCGCCAGGCCATGTCCTATGCAATTAACCGCGAAGAGCTTTGTGAAAGTTACTTTAAGGGGCTGGCAGTGCCGGGCGGCCGCTGGTACATGCATCCGGGCTGCTACGGCTGGGATCCTTCCTGGAAGCCCGATCCCTATGATCCGGAACTGGCAATGCAGCTGCTGGAAGAAGCGGGCTACCCCGATGCCTTTGAAGATAAGGAAATTATCTTCTACGTAACACCCGGCCCGATGGTGGAACAGGCGCAATTGCTGCAGGATTACTGGCGGAAAGTCGGTGTCGAAGTGGATGTTCAGACAATTGATACCACACAGTGGAGCGGCATGTTCTTTATAAGAAATACAGAACCCGATGCACCCAATGTGGGGAACATCTTCCCCTGGCAGTTCAGCAGTACCTTTAACTCCGTCTATCAAAGCGCCAATATGTTCACTTCAAACGGTGTCCACAGTACAGGAAACGATGCAAAGGCCGATGAGCTTTACCAGAAAGTAGTTTCTGAACTGGATCCGGTTCTGGCTGAACAGTACTGGACCGAGTTCCGGGATTATGTGGAAGGCTTGTATTACAATGTCGGTATTTGCATCATTGAACCCAATATCCTGGTAAATCCGGAAACTGTTGGTGAATTTACAGCCTGCACAAACATGACTCTGTATGATGCCCTTGCAGGCATAAAACATCCGAAGTAAGAAAAAAGACGGGTAAAAAATAACGGCAGCGGGATCCTGGCTGCATTGGCACCGGGATTCTGCTGCAAAATTCTTAAAAGAGAAACAAGCGGAATGCGGTATCTAGAGTTATAGTATGCGTTCCGGGAAAAGGAGTGAGTCGGTGACTCGTTATGTAATTATCAGAATATTGCAGGCACTCATTGCTCTGATAGGTATTATAATACTGGTCTTCATTCTGGTACGGCTTTCCGGAGACCCCATGGACCTTATCCGCACACCTACCTCAACGGAAGAGGAAATAGCCCGTCTGAAAGAGTATTTCGGCCTTGATAAGTCCTATCCGGAACAACTCTGGATTTATCTAAGCAGTTTGTTCCGGGGAGATTTTGGCACGTCCATTATCAAGCGACAACCGGTCATCGATATGATTAAGGCTGCGCTGCCAAATACGATAAAGATGGGGCTGCCGTCATTTATTATTGCCATGTCTTTAGCCCTGGTACTTGGGGTGCTGGCGGCAACAAAACGTGATTCCCTATTGGACAACGGAGTCAAGCTTTTGGCCGTCCTGGGCCAGGCATTGCCCGGCTTTTGGGTTGCAGTGATGTTAGTGCTTCTGTTTTCCGTGAAGTTGAGACTGCTGCCGGTGGCCGGGATGGGTACATTGAAGCACTATGTGCTGCCGGTTGGCACCATGGTCTTTTTCATGTTGCCGGGGATGATGCGCCTTGTACGGTCAAGTATGCTGGATGTGCTTGATTCAGAGTATATAAAACTGGCCAGGATCAAAGGACTACCGGACAGGAAAATTATCTGGAAACATGCTTTGAGAAATGCTCTCATAGCTCCTCTGACATCGGCCGGGATGCTGTTTGCTTCCCTGATTACCGGTGCTGTTATCACCGAAATCATTTTTAACTGGCCCGGTATGGGAAGGCTGGCGGTAGAAGCCGTACAAGCCCGGGATTTCCCGGTGGTTCAGGCCATTACCATTATTGTTGCCAGTATGGTGCTTGGCATGAATATACTGGTTGATATTACTTATGCCATTGTTGATCCTCAGATCAGGTTCCAAAAATCTTAATTTACAGGAGATGCACTTGATGAATACAATGGTCGAAAAAAGCAAAAACCTTCGCTTGCAGCAGAGAACGTTTGCCTGGCGGGGGCAGGTGATGAAAAACCTGTCATTAATAATACCCGTTACAATTTTGTCTTTGCTGATTCTTTCAGCCATCTTTGCCCCCTGGCTGGCGCCGCATGATCCTATCAATATTGTCATGCAGGATAAACTGCTGCCGCCTTTTTTCCTAAAAGGAGGCAGCATGAAATATCCCCTGGGAACCGACCAGTTAGGCAGGTGCATCCTCAGCCGGGCAATATTCGGTGCCAGGATTTCACTTGCGGTTTCTCTGGTAGTTATTGTGATTACTGCCGGTGTCGGTACCATATTGGGAATAATTGCCGGCTATCTGGGTGGTAAGGTAGAGTCATTTCTGATGCGTGTTACCGATATCAGCATGGCTTTCCCCAGCCTGCTGCTTGCCCTGCTGATGGCAGTCACCATTGGCCCCGGGTTTTGGACGGTGGTCTTGGCCCTGTCCATTCTGGGCTGGGCTCCGTATGCACGGTTGATTAGGGGAGAAACGCTGAAACTGCGTTCAGCCGATTTTGTGGCTCAGGCACAGATTATCGGTTGTTCACCGCTGCGGATTATGGTGAAGCATATTTTCCCGAATGTGGTTAATTCTTTGATTGTTATGGCAACCATGGCCGTTGGTATGCTGATTCTTGCAGAAGCAGGCTTAAGCTTTTTAGGTGTGGGAATTCCGCCACCACACCCAACCTGGGGATATATGGTCAACGAAGGCCGGTCGTTTATTGACAGTGCCTGGTGGATTTCAACCATACCCGGCATTCTCATTGGC
>DGEC01000034.1:2549-7308 GCA_002385745.1 Firmicutes bacterium UBA3936 | reverse complement strand
AATAATAATAATAATGAAAAAAAAGTCGTCTTAAAAGTTGAGAACCTCCGGACTTCCTTTTTTACCCGCAGGGGCGAGGTCAAAGCCGTTGACGGGGTAAGTTTTACGATACATGAGGGAGAAACCCTGGGACTGGTAGGAGAATCCGGCTGCGGCAAAACAGTTACAGGGCTGTCTTTGCTGCGCTTGCTGCCGGAGCCCGCCGGGAAGATTATAGGTGGGGAAATAATCCTTGACGGCAGAAACCTGCTGGAACTCAGTAAAAAGGAAATGCGCAATGTCCGGGGAAGGTTGATTTCAATGATCCTCCAGGATCCTATGATGTCCCTGAACCCTGTTTATACAGTGGGCGATCAGATTGCCGAACCGATATACCAGCATCAGGGTTTGAGGGGAGAAAGGGTGTGGGAGGAAGTTATCTCTGCTTTGCGCTTGTTAAACATACCGGATCCCGACAAGCGCCTGCGGGATTATCCTTTCCAGCTCAGTGGCGGAATGCGCCAGCGGGTGGTTGGAGCGATAGCGATGTCCTGCCATCCCCGCTTGCTGATTGCCGATGAACCGACAACTGCCCTGGATGCCACAATCCAGGCCCAATATATAGACTTGTTTAAAGACGTGCAGCGCAAGACAAATGTTTCAATCCTCTTTATTACCCATGATTTCGGAGTGGTTTCCCAGATGTGCCACCGGGTGGCGGTTATGTATGCCGGAAAAATCGTGGAAACTGCCCCGACTGAGGTAATATTTAAAAATCCGAGCCATCCTTATACTTCAGCCTTGATTAATTCTGTTCCGCGTCTTGACCGCAAGGTGGAACGCCTTTATTCCATCGAGGGGCAGCCTCCGTCCCTGATGAACTTGCCTCCCGGCTGCCGTTTTGCCCCCCGCTGCCCGCAGGCTGCAGGAATTTGTCATGAAAAGGAGCCGGGCAAAAAGACAATAGATGATAATCATACTGTTTCCTGCTGGGGGGTGGAATAAAAGTGGCAGATATTATTTTGGAAGCCCGGAAGCTGGTTAAGCATTACCCTGTCAGGCACGGAATTATGCAAAGTTTTCAAGGCCTTGTCAGGGCAGTCGATGATGTTTCCTTTACCATAGAGCGAGGTAAAGCTCTTAGCCTGGTAGGCGAATCGGGAGCCGGGAAATCAACCACTGCCAAACTGATTCTTTTGCTTGAGCAACTGACATCGGGAGAAATAATTTTTCAAGGCCAGGATATCTGCAAGTTGTCCCAGGCCGAACTTAAAACAAGCTACCGGCCTAATGTTTCGGCAGTGATGCAAAATCCTTGGAGTTCAATGAACCCCCGTATGCGGGTAAGGGATATAGTGGCTGAACCGCTGGTTGTCAATACCCGACTAAGCAAGAATGAGATCAAAAGCCGTGTTGGAGAGCTGCTGGAGCAGGTGGGCCTAATCCCGGATTGGGCTGACCGCTATCCCCATGAATTCAGCGGCGGGCAAAGACAAAGGATTGCAGTGGCCAGGGCGCTTGCCCTGAACCCCAGCCTGATTATACTTGATGAACCGGTATCGGCGCTTGATGTTTCAATCCGGGCGCAAATAATGAACTTGCTGAGAGAACTGCAGGAAGAATTCAATATCAGCTACCTGATAATTGCCCATGACCTGGCTACTGTAAGGTTTATGAGCCACAGTGTGGCCATAATGTATCTGGGACAGATAGTAGAATATGCAGAAGCCGAAGAGCTCTTTGAAAATCCGCTTCATCCTTATACAAGGGCTCTTATCTCCGCTTCTGCCATGTCTGCTGCTGAAAGAGAAAGGGAACGCATAATTTTGCGGGGAGAAATGCCCTCGCCCATTAATCCTCCTGCCGGCTGCCGCTTCCATACCCGCTGCCGTCTGGCAACTGACATTTGTTCAAATGAGGCGCCGGAGGCGAAATGGTTTGGCAGTCATTTTGTCGCCTGTCACCGGGCGGAAAAAGAGGAAACTATAAATTAATCTCAGGTAAAAGGAGAACACAAAACTTCCCGTCTAAAGCGGGAAGTTTTGTGTTCTCCCGCTTTTTTCGCAGATTGCATAGATAATCCTGCCGCCGTAAATAAATATTGTTAAATAATAAAATACTAACTATATGAAGAACTTGACTGGAGACAAAAAAATGACAAAAGTCAGGGACACTGTTATTGCAGGCTTGCTTGCCGGGTGGGCAGGCAATATTGCCAAAGAAATAATGGTATGGACATTTTATTTCCTGGGCTGGACAAAATACACGTTAGTCCATATTGCTGCAGGATTTTATTATTCTGCAGATAACCTGACTGCTCCCGTCAGCATGATAACAGGCGCCATAACCGACTGGACGATTGCGGGTGTCTTCGGTGTCATCCTGCTGCTGATTCTTCGTTTTACGGGAACTGACTACGCATTGGTAAAAGGCATCATGTTCGGCTCGTTTTTTTATTTAATCGCCTTTGGCATCGGCATGTCTCTCGATATCTCCAGGGCCACGCTGTTAACGCCGCTGCCTGACTTTCTTCTCCTTTTGTCTCACCTGGCTATCGGGGGAGTTTGCGGCTGGGTGTTAAGAAGGTATTTCAAAGCTGCGGTCCGTTAGTTATACTGTCCTATGCAGACCAATAGACGTGCTTCAGAAAAGCATTGTATTTATTCAAGCTGGAAATGCTAATAGCAATAAAAAATATTTAAGGAGGAAAAAATGTCGAGGAAAAGATATCCCCACCTGTTTTCGCCTGCAAAAATCGGCCCCGTTGAGATCCCCAACAGGGTAGTAATGGCCCCTATGGGAACAGGCCTGGTCGACAGTGACGGCCGCTATTCATGGGAACAGATCGAATACTATGCCAGCAGAGCACGCGGTGGCACCGGTTTAATCCTCGTTGAAGCTGCCATGGTGGAAATGAAAATCGACCCCTCGCCCTTTCAAATCAAGGTAGCTGTGATTGATGCGGCTGATAAAATTGCGCGCCTTACCGATTTGGCGCATGCAATCCGCTATTCAGGAGCGGTCCCCGGAATGCAGCTTTCCCTGGGGCAGGGAAGCCAGGCGGACATAGCCGAAGCGCATAACCCGCCGGTTTCGGCTTCAGCCGTGCCTGCCTTTGCCAATCCCGAGGTAATTTGCCGGGAGATAACCACCGAAGAAGTGGAGCAATTAATCAAGGCCATGGCTGATGCGGCAGAAAGGGTGGTTAACGCCGGTTTTTCCCTGATTGAAGTTCACGGGCATGCCGGTTACTTGATTGACCAGTTTCTTAACCCCGCCACCAATAAACGCACCGATGCTTACGGCGGAGATGAAGAAAAACGCTTCCGCATCGTAAAAGAGCTCCATGATGCCATCCGCGAGCGTGCCGGCAGGAATACGGCCGTAACTTTTCGTTTAAGCGTAGACCATAAAGGAGCCGGCCGTAATCTTGCAGAAGGGCTGAGAATAGTAAAGATGCTTGAAGAAGCGGGTTATGATGCCATCCATGTTGACGCAGGCAATTATGTAACTATGCCCTGGATATTCCCACCGACATACCTGGGCGCGGCATGCATGGCCGACCTGGCTGCGGCAGTAAAGAAGGAAGTTAAGATACCGGTTATAGCAGTCGGCAGCATTATCAAACCGGAAATTGCCGAAGAAATAATCAAGTCCGGCAGTGCCGATTTTGTTGCTCTCGGCCGCAGCTTGCTTGCCGATCCGGACTGGGCCAACAAGGCAAAAGCCGGCAATCCGGAGGAAATCCGCTCCTGCATCCTCTGCAATGAATTTTGCATAGGCAGGCTTTTTCAGTTTAAAAATGTTACCTGTGTCGTTAATCCGGCCTGCGGGCACGAGCACTATTTTCAATTGCGGAAAACGGACAGCCCGCGCCGTGTAACCGTTATAGGCGGCGGACCGGCCGGCATGGAGGCAGCCCGTGTAGCGGCAGCCCGCGGACATAAAGTGACGCTTTTGGAAAAGGAAAACTCTCTTGGCGGACAGCTAATCCCTGCCACCAGGCCGTCCTTTAAATTCGGACTGGCCGCATATCTGAACTACCTGCGCCGGCAGATGGATGTAATGGGCATTGATGTAAGGCTTAACACCGAAGCCAACGCAGACGTGGTAAGATATACAAGACCGGATGTTGTTATTGTTGCTACCGGCGCAGTACCCTATATTCCCGAGCTTCCCGGCCTGGCAGGAGGCAATGTGCATACAGCCAATGATGTTCTAATTACAGGGCTTCCCGGGACGGGGAAAGTTGTTATCATTGGCGGCGGGCTGGTTGGCTGTGAAACAGCTCTTCACCTTTCCGGGCAGGGCAACAGGGTTACCATTGTTGAGGCTCTGGCTGAGGCAGCCCGGGATATGAATGCAATTTCCCGCCAAACACTGCTTGAGGAATTGGAGAAAGCAGGAATAGAACTGCGCACAGGCCTGGAGTTTGAAAAAATTGATTCAGGGCGGGTTGTCTGCCGGACCGGAAATGGAGGAGCAGAGGAACTGCAGGCTGATTTCGTAGTGCTTGCTTTAGGTTCAGTCCCGCAGCGCAAGCTAATTAATGAGCTGCGGGAAGAATTCCCCTTTGTCATGGAGGCAGGCGACTGCATCAGGCCGCGCAAAGTTGGAGACGCCGTGCACGAGGGCTTTGCAGCAAGCTGGCGCATTGGATAATAATGAAAAACAACTGCTGCCCCTTTACTTTCGGCGGGTAATATACTATAATGTTAGAGCGCAACAAAATTACAATTGCCGAAGTGGCGGAACCGGCAGACGCACTTGACTCAAAATC
>DGEC01000034.1:0-2334 GCA_002385745.1 Firmicutes bacterium UBA3936 | reverse complement strand
ACTCAAAATCAAGCGGACTTCGGTCCGTGGGGGTTCGACTCCCCCCTTCGGCACCAACTAAAAAATAATAGTAACCACGGTACTTTACAGGCCGTGGTTATTTATATGACAAAAGCGGGAAAAATGGCATAGCAACAAGGAGCAAAAGAATAATCAAGGAAATCTAATACTTGAACAGGCAATCGCAGTTAAATTGAGAATTATGAGACCTTTTATTCCACTTTGCTCTTTTATTTAGGATGTTTGCTCAATAATTTCATGCTTTTGCTTCCCGGTTATACAGCCGTTTAAGGACATCTGCCAGTGCTATGCCCCAAAGCAATGAAATTACAGAGTGAACTATTGCAGTTTTTAAAGGTACCTTTTCAAGATCGTGAAGCTGCAGCAAATAGGGAATGGAAAAAAGGATATACCACACGGTTACTCCATACACAGCCCCCTTAAAAAGAGGCCGTTCACCGGATATATAGGGAAGTATCATGGCGAAGATTGCTCCCAGAACCCCTAAAAAGATGAATTGGATAACTATAAAGAAGGCAATTTCCGCTGCGTTTGCCGGTCTTCTGGCAAGCATAAACGTACTCATAAAATCTACCCAGACTATGGTGGTAAGTCCCAGCGTTTTGCAGCCAAAGCTTATGAGAAGTGGAACAATTCCCCCAATAATACCGGCTATGAAACCGTAAAAAAACCTGTCTTTCATTTTACCAGCCTCTGTTTAGGAATTATATTTATTTTAAGTCTTGACATTTATTAAGAAAAAAATACTAAAAACTTTAACGGTGCAGGATAATGCAGGACAAAGACAATAAAATAATACTATGATGAGATTTGTAAAAATATTACCCGGGAGGCAGGCAATGATTAACAGAGAGCGTTTAATTGCTTCCTTTATGGAAATTGTCAGGATAGACAGCCAGACAAAAAACGAAAGGGCTCTGGCAGATTATTTGAAAAGCAAGCTGAATGAGCTTGGCCTTGCGGTCACGGAAGACAAGGCAGGGGAGGCGGCCAGCGGGGACGCGGGCAATGTGATCGGCATACTGGAAAGCAGGACTGAAAAAACTCCCTTGCTTTTTTCAGCCCACATGGACAGGGTTGCGCCGGGAGAGAATATTAAGCCCGTAATAGAGGGCAATATTATCAAAAGCGGCGGGGATACCATTCTGGGTTCAGATGACGGCGCAGGGCTGGCGATTATTTTGGAAATGTTGACGACACTTAAGGAGAAGGGGATTGAGCACGGGCGCATTGAAGTGGTTTTTACAGTGGGAGAAGAAGGCGGGCTTCTAGGGGCCAAAAGTTTGGAGACAGAAAAATTGCAGGCAAAATATGCCGTTATTCTGGACAGTACCGGAGATGCGGGCGTTGTTATTGTCCAGGCACCGGCTCAAGATGAAATAAGAGCAAAATTACACGGGCATGCCGCCCATGCCGGTTTAGAGCCGGAAAAGGGGGTTAATGCAATTTTTGCTGCGGCCAAAGCCATAAGCATGATGAAGCTTGGCCGCCTGGCCCCGGAAACAACTGCCAACATCGGTGTAATTAAGGGAGGCAGGGCCACAAATATAGTTCCCGATTTTGTCGAAGTCCATGGAGAAACCCGCAGTTTAAACGAAGAAAAACTAAAAAAAGCCACGGAAGCCGTTACAAAGGCTTTTACCGCCGCAGCTGCGCAAACGGGCGCCAGGCTGGACTTAACGGTAAACCGCCTTTATCCTGCTTTTCAGATACCGGAAGACCACGAACTTTTACAGCTAATAAAAAAAGCAGGTGAAACCTGCGGGATAGAAATAAAACTGCAAAAGACCGGCGGCGGCAGTGATGCCAATATTTTTAACGGTAAAGGTATTGCTGCAGTCAATCTGGCTGTCGGCAATGAAAAAGTCCATACCGTTAATGAAATATTGAGGATAAATGAATTCACCAGGGTTGCGGAACTGGCCGTAAAAATCGCGGAATTTGCCTGAATCACCAAACGGGAGGGTAATGCATATATTAAAAGTGTGACTGGGATGCCGGGGGTGATAATGGCTTGCGCGCATTAAGTGCCGTAAACCTGATTCGCAGAGTGGTAGGGCTGGCTTTGGCTGTAACGGGTATTGCAATAGTTGTTAATTCCCTGCCGGGATACATATGGGTGCTGCTTTTGGGATTTGGTCTCATCTGGGGAGGATGGCTGGTATTCAGAGCGGAACGCATCTATTAGGGGGGAAGAAAAATGCGTTTTTATACAATCAAGGTGCCCAAGGTGATCGGGAAAATATTGAAAGGCATTTTAAGCATTTTGCAAAAAAAAGCGCAGTAGCGCTCAGACTGTAGACAAAGTCACTG
>DGEC01000045.1 GCA_002385745.1 Firmicutes bacterium UBA3936 | reverse complement strand
GTTGACAAGCAGGTAGCGATTGGCTAGAATAAAAATGTCTTGGCCTCCAGGTCGTTGGGACGGGGGCTTTTTTGCAAATAAGGGGGCGTTTTCATGTTAACCAGAGTGCCGCGGGGTACAAGGGATATACTGCCGGAGGAAGCCGCCTGGTGGCAGCTGCTGGAAGAAAAGATTCGTACAACCTGCAAGTTATTTGGCTACCAGGAAATACGCACACCTGTCTTTGAGCACACTGAATTGTTCACGCGCAGTGTGGGTGAGGTTACTGATA
This sequence comes from Firmicutes bacterium UBA3936, assembly GCA_002385745.1. Taxonomy (GTDB): domain Bacteria; phylum Bacillota; class Dethiobacteria; order Dethiobacterales; family Dethiobacteraceae; genus DTU027. The sequence goes on along the minus strand of DGEC01000045.1, from coordinate 36,826 downwards.
TTGTTGCCAAGGAAATGTATACTTTCACGGACCGGGGAGACCGGCAGCTGACCCTGCGGCCGGAAGGGACAGCCTCCGTAGCCAGGGCTTATCTGGAAAACAATCTGCAGGCGAAGGCGCAGCCGGTTAAGCTTTATTACACCGGTCCCATGTTCCGTTATGACCGGCCGCAGGCCGGGCGCTACCGCCAGTTTCATCAGTTCGGAGTTGAAGTGTTTGGCTCGCAGGATGCCGCCGTTGATGCGGAAGTCATTCTGCTGGCGCTGTTTTTCTTTTCAGCGCTGGGTTTGAAAGAATTTTCCCTGCAGGTTAACAGTGTGGGTTGTCCCCGCTGTCGCGGGCCGTACCGCGGGAAACTGCAGGAATACTTAAAGGAGCAGCTAAGCGGGTTATGTTCCGATTGTGCGGAGCGTTATGAAAAAAACCCCCTGCGTGTTTTGGACTGCAAAAAGAAAAGCTGCCAAGGGCTGCTTGCCGGGGTGCCGCTCTTAACTGATTCACTTTGTCATGAGTGTGAGGAACATTTTAAAGCCGTTTGCGGAGCCCTTGATGAATTGGGAGTGGAATACGAGATTAACCCGCGTCTGGTACGGGGACTGGATTACTATACTAAAACGGCTTTTGAGATTATTTCGCCTGCCCTGGGGGCTCAGAGTTCAATTTGCGGCGGGGGGCGATATGATAATCTGATTGCCACAATTGGCGGCCCGGACATCCCGGGAATAGGCTTTGCCGTTGGCATTGAGCGGGTGCTTTTGGCCTTGCAGAAGGAAAATGTTCCTGCTCCCGCTGAAAATGCAACAGCTGTTTTTGTGGCCAGGGCGGGTGTTTCTTCTGTGCAGGCCCTGCAGCTGACAATGGAACTGCGCCGGGCGGGACTCCCGGCGGAAACGGATTTCCTGGGACGGAGCCTGAAAGCCCAGCTGAAGTATGCCGACAAGAAAGGAATCCGTTATGCGGTGCTGCTTGGCGCTGAAGAATTGCAAAAAGGGCAGGCTGCTGTCAGGGATATGCGGGACGGCACACAGCAGGCTGTGGATTTACCAGGACTGGCGGATTATCTGGCTGCACAGCTTAAGGAGGCGGAATAAATAATGAAGAAGAGAACAATCTACTGCGGGGAGCTCAGACCCCGGCATATTGGCCGGCAGGTAATTTTAAACGGCTGGGTGCAGAGGCGGCGGGACCACGGCAAGCTTATTTTCATTGATTTGCGGGACCGCAGCGGACTGGTGCAGGTTGTTTTTGATTATGAGCAGGACCCGAAAATGTTTGCCTTGGCTGAAAGCATTCGCAGTGAGTATGTACTTGCTGTAGAGGGCGAGGTGGTTGCCCGGGATCCCGAGGCCTACAATCCGAAACTTGCTACAGGCGAGATTGAGGTCCGGGCTCTGAACTTAACCGTTTTAAACACGGCCAAAACCCCGCCTTTTTATATTGAAGACGGCGTTGATGCGGATGAAAATGTGCGCCTTAAGTACAGGTATCTTGACCTGCGCAGGCCGGAAATGCAAAAAAACCTGCTGCTGCGCCACCGTGTCTGCCAGATTACCCGTGATTTTCTGGACAAAGAAGGTTTTTGGGAAATAGAGACACCGATTTTAACCAGAAGCACGCCGGAGGGAGCCCGTGATTACCTGGTGCCCAGCCGCGTTAATCCCGGCAGCTTTTATGCTCTCCCCCAGTCTCCCCAGCTTTTTAAGCAATTGCTGATGGCTTCGGGGATAGAACGTTATTTTCAGATTGCGCGCTGTTTCCGGGATGAAGACCTGCGGGCCGACAGGCAGCCTGAGTTTACGCAAATTGACATTGAAATGTCTTTTTGTACCCAGGATGACATTTTGGAATTAATAGAAAGAATGGTAGCCCGGCTGTTTAAGGAGGCGCTGGGGGAAGAAATAACCATTCCCTTTCCCCGCCTGACTTATTATGACGCCATGGAACGTTACGGCAGCGACAAGCCTGATACCAGGTTCGGCCTGGAACTGCGGGATATTTCCGCGACGGCAAAAAGATGCGATTTTCAGGTTTTCCGGAAGGCGGTAGAAAAGGGCGGGGTTGTAAAAGGAATTAACGCCAAGGGCTGCGGCAGTTTCAGCCGCCGGGAAATTGACGAACTGACGGATTATGTTTCCCAGTTCGGTGCAAAAGGACTGGCCTACATGTATGTGGAGGAAGCGGGCATTCGCTCGCCAATTGCCAAGTTCTTTCACAGTGACCTGCTGGAAGAAATTACCCATGAACTGGAAGGAAAGCCCGGTGATTTACTGCTCTTTGTTGCCGCCGACCGCGCAACGGCCTGCCGTGCCCTGGGGGCTTTGCGCCTGAAGCTGGCGGAGCGGCTGGGGCTTGCCGGTGATGCAAAGCGCAATTTCCTCTGGGTTGTTGATTTTCCTCTGCTGGAGTATGATGAGGAAGAAAAACGTTATACGGCTGTTAATCATCCCTTTACAGCCCCGCGGGATGAAGATATGGAAAAACTGGACAGCCGGCCGCAGGATGTGCGGGCCAAAGCCTATGACCTGGTACTAAACGGCGTCGAGATCGGGGGCGGCAGCATCCGTATCCACCGGCGCGAATTGCAGGAAAAAGTATTTTCCCTCCTGAACTTAACGCCTGAAAAAGCTCGCAAGCAATTCGGTTTTTTAACGGATGCCTTTGAATACGGGACTCCGCCCCACGGAGGAATTGCCTTCGGGCTGGACCGCCTGGTGATGTTAATGGCCGGCAGAAATTCCATCCGAGATGTAATGGCATTTCCGAAAACCGCCAGCGCATCCTGCCTAATGACCGGTGCTCCTTCAGAGGTGGAGGCGGAACAGCTTAAAGAACTGCATATTCGCATATTATAATTAAATACTGTACCGCCCTTCCTCCAAGGCCGGTTTTTATGGCGGTTAGTTACTGTTTTTGCAACGATATTCCACTTGCTTGCGTCGAAAAAAGTTGCTATAATTAAGGTACTTTAGATAAGGCAAATACGCGCTAAATCAAATACAACCCTGCTATGTTTGTGTCAGCCGTATAAAGTTTTGAGCTAACACCTTTAAATAGGGAGTTCGGACTCTGCATGTGGCGCATATGCCTCTCGTCTTCAGAGGACATGTAAAATATGCAGGAGAACACCCACCTGTGGAGAGAGCAGTTCAAAACTAGGCGGTAATCACGGCATGGTGGGGTTTTGTTTTTGTCTTGGCAGAGGGAAGGGGATACTGCCGGAGTATATCCGGCAATAATAAAAAAAACAATGCGGGAGGATGGTTTAATATGCTGTTTACGGAAAAAGGGCCGTCAGGGACCGGGGCAACGCTGGAAGCGGCTGCAGCAAGAGCAAAAGAGCTGAAAATCAACCATATTGCGGTGGCGTCAAATACCGGCGAGACGGTAAAGCGCCTGTTGCCCCTGGCGCCGGGTATACATGTGGCATGCATAACTCATCATACCGGCTTCCGGAAACCCGGCGAACAGGAAATGAGCAGGCAGGTGCGGGAGGAATTGAGTTCTTCCGGCGTCAGCATCCTGACAACAACTCATTTGCTGGGCGGTATTGACAGGGCGGCGGAAAACAAGTTCGGCGGTACATATCCGGGAGGCCTAATTGCCCATACGCTGCGGATGCTGGGGCAGGGGACCAAAGTGGCTGTAGAAATTGCCGTTATGGCCCTTGACGCGGGAATAATTCCTTACGGTGAGGATATTATCGCCATAGGAGGTTCCGGGCGGGGAGCCGACACGGCCCTTGTCATCCGGCCCGAGCATGCAAAAAACTTTTTTGACAGCAAAATAAAGGAAATAATATGTAAACCACGCGAATTTTAATTTCCGGCAGGTAGTTTTATGCCTGCAATAATGCATATACTGAGAGCAGATAATTTTTACCGCGCAGAAAAGGAAAATATATAAATGTGAGGAATTATATAAAGAGAAGACTTCAGGAGCGAGCTACCAAAAAAATAAGGAGGCGGCAGATGGAGGGCTTGGACGATAAGGTTGAGTTCCTGTGTCTGGGATGCGGTTTGCAGGGTTTATTCAAGGAGCAAGGCCCCGGTGGAGAAGTAAATCTTCTGTGCCCGAAATGTGGAGATAGGGTGATTACTTCTCATCTCCTGAAGAAAGAGCAGGTTGGATTATTGCAGGTTTAAAAATAATGAAAATTCAGTGTTTCAGCCCTAAAGGGGCTTTTTTTTTTAAATTTTTTTAAAAATTTCTTCCAAACAGGAAGGAAAATGCGGCTATAGGGTTGAATTGTAGTCATCAGTGGTGTAAAGTGGAGGGAAGTGGTGAGCAATACCTGAGAAGGGGGGTGGTTGTCCATGTTCATGGGTGAATATAATCACGTACTTGATTCCAAGGGAAGAATTATTATGCCTGCCAAATTCCGCGAAGGACTTGGTGAACGTTTTGTTATAACCCGCGGGCTGGACAACTGCCTGTTTGTTTATCCGCTTTCCGAATGGACACTCTTGGAGCAGAAATTGAGAAACCTGCCGTTTACCCGTTCCGATGCCCGGGCGTTTGTGCGTTTCTTCTTTTCCGGGGCCTCGGAGTGTGAACTGGATAAACAGGGTCGTGTTTTAATCCCCAATAATTTGCGTGAACACGCCAAGTTGAAGAAGGATGTGGTGGTAATCGGCGTTTCAGGCCGGGTGGAAATCTGGAGCCGCGAGGTCTGGGACCAGTACAGCGAGGAAACAGGGATATCTTTTGAACAGATAGCAGAGAAAATCATCGATATAGAGCTTTAACCGGAGGGGGATAGGCGCAATAAAGAGATATAAGGATGTGAGCAGGTTGCAATTCGCCCATCAGCCTGTCCTGCTGTGGGAAACGCTGCAGTTGCTTAATCCGCAGACCGGCGAAATATTTGTTGACGGGACTGTCGGCGGCGGCGGCCACAGCAAAGCTATCCTGGAACGTATTCTCCCCCGGGGAAAACTGATAGCCATTGACCGTGACAGTGCTGCCCTGAAGGCGGCAGAAGAGAATCTGGGCAGCTACGCCGGTGCCGTTATCTTCATTAAAGGTAATTTTGCCGACTTAAGTATCATACTCGAAGAATTGAACATTGTTGCTGTTGACGGTATCCTGTTTGACCTTGGTGTTTCCAGTTATCAACTGGATGAGGGGGAAAGGGGATTTTCTTTTCATAGTGACGCTTTCCTTGATATGAGGATGGACCGGGACAGCAAGAGGACAGCGGCAGATTTGGTAAATAAGCTTGATGTTAAAGAACTGACCAGGATCATTCGTGATTTTGGCGAGGAATTATGGGCGGAGCGGATTGCCAGTTTTATAGTCGCCGCCCGCGAAAAAAAGCCCATTGAAACAACGGGCCGGCTGGTTGAAATTATCAAGGCGGCGATCCCGGCAGCAGCCCGCCGCCGCGGCCCGCATCCCGCCAGGCGTACTTTTCAGGCGCTGCGTATTGCCGTCAATGATGAACTGGCAAATCTGGAGAAAGCTTTGCGGGCTGCTATTTGCCATCTGCGCCCCGGCGGGCGACTGGCGGTTATATCCTTCCACTCCCTGGAAGACAGGATAGTCAAGAAAACGCTGCAGAACGCGGCTTCAGGCTGCAATTGCCCCCCCGGGCTGCCGCAGTGTGTTTGCCATAAAGTTCCGCAGCTAAAAATACTGACTCGCAAGCCGGTACGGGCCGGAGAAGCGGAAGTTAATAAAAACCCCCGCGCCCGCAGTGCTAAATTACGTGCCGCAGTGAAAGTTCTAAATGAGGGAAAGGGTGAATAATGTTGTTAGTAGCCAGAAAAGATGCCCGGCATTGGAGGAGGGAACCTCACCGCAAGCTCAGGATACATTTGGTTGCACGCAGGAAGAGGGTAAAGCCCCGGCAGATTTTCTGGAAGCTGAAAATGCTTTCAGCCATGATTGCCTGTACTCTGGCGGCTCTTGCTCTGATTTCTTTTTCTGTATCTGTGGTTAATACTGTCAGGCAGGTAGAACAGGCGGAAGCGGAATTGCAGGCTTTACTGGAAGAAAGCAGGCAGCTTCAGCTGCAGATAGCTTCACTGCGTACACCCGGGCGCCTGGAAGAAGAAGCTTATAAGCTTGGCATGCAGTACCCCGGAAAGGAGCAGATAATTATCTTGACGGCAAGAGCGGCAAACGAATAATTTGCATAATTGCCAATCGGATAAGGTTTTGTTTCAGGAGGGTTAGTTTTGAACAGGCAAACTCTATCTAATATTACTGTCAGAAAAAGACTAATCTTCTTTTTTATTTGTATAGCCGCTCTTGTGTTTGCATTTATCTGCCGCCTGGGATGGCTGCAGCTTGTTCATGGGCAGGAGCTGCGTGAGAAGGCCTGGGAACAGTGGACCCGCACTAATGTGGCCCGGGCCCAGCGCGGAAATATTTATGACCGCAACGGCGAGCTTCTGGCAGGCAGTTCCGCTTCTTTAAGTATTCTGGCGCGGCCCGGTCAGATTGCTGATAAGAAAAAAACGGCAAAAGAACTGGCTTCTATCCTGGAAATGGATGAAAACCGCCTTCTGGAACTGCTCGGCAAAGAAATTGATTCTGTATATCTAAAAAGGCAAATGGATGAGGATGTGGCGCAGGAAATACGTAAACTGAACCTGGAGGGAGTGTACTTTACACCGGAGCCAAAGCGTATATACCCTCATGGCAGGCTGGCCTCCCAGTTATTGGGCTTTGTCGGTACCGATGAGGGGCTCGCCGGGCTGGAATACCAGTATGAAGCGGAATTAAAAGGCCAGGATGGAAGAATTGAACTGCAAACCGATGCCAAGGGCAAGCGGCTGCCACAGGGAAGGGAAGTGTTTTTCCCCCCCGAAAGAGGGGCTGACCTTATTTTAACTATTGACCAGAAAATCCAGTTCATTCTGGAGAGGGAAATGGACAGGGTTATGCTGGAATCGCAGCCTAAAAGCATTGTTGCCCTGGCCATGGACCCGCATACGGGGGAAATTCTCGGCATTGCAGGCAAGCCTGATTTTGACCCCAATGATTACGCTTCTTATCCCCAGGAGAACTGGAAACTGACACCCATCAGCAATACCTTTGAACCGGGGTCGACCTTTAAGCTGGTAACTCTTTCAGCCGCCCTGGAAGAAGGCCATTATAATGCAAACGAAGGTTTTTTCTGCCGCGGCTATGCAAAGGTGGCCGGCACTACTATCGGCTGCTGGACGCGGGACCGCGGCGGCCACGGGGCCATTGATTTCACCCAGGTGGTATTAGGATCATGCAACCCCGGATTTATTGAGCTGGGCGAGCGAATCGGGCCCGATAAACTCATGGAATATGTTCATGCTTTTGGTTTTGGGGAAAAAACCGGGGTTGATATTGCCGGTGAAAGTACGGGGATTTTATTTACCCCGGAACAATTTGGACCGGTGGAAGCGGCAACGACAGCCTTTGGCCAGGGAGTGTCGTGCACGCCGCTGCAGCAGGCTGTAGCTGTTTCCGCCATGATTAACGGCGGTTATCTGGTGAAGCCGTACATCGTTAAAGGGCTGCGGGACAGCGAAGGAAATATTACTGAGTACGGACCGCAGCTGATCAGGCAGGTTGTTTCTGCGGAGACTTCCGCTGAAATCAGGCGCATTATGGAACTTGTTGTTACGGAAGGCAGCGGGAAAAATGCTTACATAGAAGGCTACCGCATGGGCGGTAAAACAGGTACGGCGCAAAAGGTAGGAGAAGGCGGACGTTACATAGACGGTGAACATATTTTATCCTTTATCGGCTTTGCTCCGGCAGAAGACCCTAAAATTTTATTGTATATCGCTGTCGATACACCACAGGTTGGTCCGCAATGGGGCTCGCAGGTTTCCGCTCCCATGTTTAGAAGGATGATGGAAAGTATATTGCAGTACTTAAACATCCCGCCGTCAACTGTGGCGGAAGAGACTGTGCCGACCATTGTTGAGGTCCCCGATCTCACAGGACTTTCCCTGGACGACCATACCTATAATCTGCTGGAAACCCGGGGACTTTTGATCCGGTTTATCGGCAGCGGCGAAACAATTTTAAACCAGACACCAAAAGCCGGGGCAAGGGTCCCGCTGCATACGGAAGTGTTGGTTTACCTGGGCGGCAGCGGGGAGGAAGGGGAAGATAAAGGGGTAACCGTTCCCGACCTGCAGGGTAAAAGCATGCGGGAAGCAGGGGAAATCCTGAACTGGCTGGGGCTGCGCATCAACAGTACAGGTACGGGCGTGGTGGTCCGGCAGGACCCGGAAGCCGGAACACAGGTGCCTGCAGGCAGTGTGGTTGATGTGGAATTTGCCGTTCCCGGTGATGAATAAGGGCCGGGAGAGCGGAAACAGTTCTTTGATTATTTGAAAATGGTGGCAGTCAGGTGTTACATTGGCTTTAAGGGGGTATAATAACAGGATGAAGACCCTTGCCCACCTTGCCGGCTGTCTGCTGCATGTAGAGGTGCGAGGGCCCCAAAACAGGCCGGTTACCGGAATTTGCTATCATTCATCCCGTGTCCGTCCGGGAGATTTGTTTGTCTGTCTGCCCGGCACCCGTTCCCACGGCAGGCAATACGTGGCAGAGGCCGTTGCTGCCGGTGCTTCTGCCGTGGTGACCGACATTCCGGGACTTGATGCAGGTAAAGCAACAGTATTGCAGGTGCCTGACACACGTCTTGCCCTGGCGCTGCTTTCGGCCTGCTACTATGATTACCCGTCACGGGAGCTTGTGCTTGTCGGTGTAACAGGGACCAACGGCAAAACAACAACCACCCACCTGATAGACGCATTGCTGCAGGCGAAGGGAGCTGCAACCGGGCTGATAGGGACTGTAGCTTACCGGGTACGCGGCCGCTCTTATCCGTCCGCGGCAACAACGCCCGAGGCCAGCGACCTGCAGTTTTTACTGCGGAAAATGGTTGATGAAAGAGTAACCTATGTTACCATGGAAGTGTCATCACATGCCCTAGCCTGGCATCGCACCATTGGTTGTGACTTTGATACCGTTGTCCTGACCAATATTACCGAGGATCATCTTGATTTTCACCGGACCTTCGAACACTATTTTAGCAGCAAAAGCAAGCTTTTTGCCTGGCTTGGCTCCATGCCCGTCAAGGGCGGGCGGCTGCGGCGGGCGGTCATTAACGGCGACGACTCCCACTGCCGGCAGCTGGTTGACCTGACGCCGGCGGAATACTTGCTCTACGGGTTGTCTTCCCACTGCCATGTCAGGGCTTCCGATATCAGGGTGACGCGGGAAGGGGTCCGCTACCGCCTGGATACGCCGGCGGGAGGACTGACACTGCAACTGCGGATGACAGGGCTTTTTTCCGTCTATAATTCCCTGGCGGCTGTCTCCGTAGCGTTGCTGGAGGGTATGGACCTTGCCCGGATTAGGACGGTTCTGGAGGAATATCCCGGTGTGCCGGGGCGTTTTGAAATTATCGATGCGGGCCAGGAATTCACGGTGATAGTGGATTATGCTCATACTCCCGACGGCCTGGAAAATACTTTGCGCGCCATCCGTGAATTTGCCGACAAAAGGGTAATTACGGTTTTTGGCTGCGGTGGGGAAAGGGACCGCAGCAAGCGGCCGTTAATGGGCGAAGCTGCCGGAATTTACAGTGATTTTTGCATCGTTACCAGTGATAATCCCCGGAGAGAAGATGAATGGCAGATCATAGCGGAAATTCTGCCGGGCTTAAAAAAAGTAAAAGGCAGAAATGCTTATCTTATACTGCCTGACCGCCGGGAAGCCATTACAGTTGCTCTGCAGATGGCAGAGAAAGGCGATGTTGTGCTGATTGCCGGGAAAGGGCATGAAACGGAGCAGGTATTCAGGGATTACGCCGTTCCTTTTGATGATCGTCAAATTGTCCGGGAATGGCTGCAGAGGAGACGGGATGATAATGGAAATGGATTGCAGGGCGGTGGCGGCGGCCGTTAACGGCAAAATAATTTCCGCAGGCGCAGCAGAACAGCTTATCCGCCTGCTGGTTATTGATTCCAGGCAGGTAGAGCCTGGTGATTTTTTCATTCCCCTAAAGGGCGAACATACAGACGGGCACAGCTTTATCGGACACGCTGCTGAAAGAGGCGCCATTGGCTGTTTTGTCAGCAGGACCGACATAGATTTGCCGCCGCGCATAACCGCCATTGCCGTCCCTGATACATTGACAGCTTTACAGTCTTTGGCCCGGGCATACAGGCGGCGCTTCAGCCTGCCGGTAGTCGGCATTACAGGTTCTGTGGGAAAAACAACAACCAAGGATTTGCTCTCGGCTTTTTTATCGGTACGCTACAAGACACTGAAAACAGAAGGCAATCTTAATAACGAAATCGGCCTGTCGCTAATGCTTTCACGCCTGGATTCCGGCGTGGAGGCGGCTGTTTTGGAAATGGGAATGAGCGGGCCCGGAGAAATTGATTTTTTGGCGGAAATGGCTCAACCGAAAATAGGAGTCATTACATATATTGCCGAATCGCATTTGGAAATGCTGGGCAGCCGTGAAAATATTGCCCGGGCAAAGGCGGAGTTGCTGAAGCACCTGCCGGAGGACGGACTTGCCGTTGTCAATGGCGACGAACCGCTGCTCAAACCATATCTGGAAGAACTGCGCTGTCCCGCCGTTACCTTTGGCTTTTCTCAAGATGCGGAGATACGCTGTACTTCTGTCAGGACGGAAAAAGGGAAAAAAGTTGTCTGCCTGCAGCAAAAGGGCTACCGGCCGCTCTCCCTTGTTATGCCCCTGCCGGGGCGGCACAATATCTACAATCTTATGGCAGCCGTTGCCGCCGCCAGGTTCCTGCAGGTTACAGACAGGGAAATCAGAGAAGGGCTCGGGCGGGTCCGGCTGAGCGGGATGCGTTTGGAAAAAATTATTATGCCTGCCGGCTATAACGTGATTAACGATTCTTATAATGCCAGCCCTACTTCAGTGGCGGCCGCCCTGGATGTTTTAGCCGATGAGGCAGGCAGGGCGGGGAAAATAGCCGTATTAGGGGACATGCTGGAGCTTGGTCCCCTGGAGGAGGAGGGGCACCGGAAGGTCGGGCGACTGGCGGCAAAACATAAGCTGAAAGGTTTGATATTAATCGGCCGGCGGGCTGCCTGGATTGCGGAAGCTGCCGTAAATTCCGGCATGCAGCGGGAAACCGTGCGAATATGTGACAGCCATGAGCAAGCGGCTCAAGAGCTTGCGGCAATGGCGGCAAGCGGCGACTGGGTTTTAATTAAAGGCTCCCGCGGGATGCGCCTGGAGAGAGTGCTGGAAATATTGCAGGAGGAAGATAAATGAACCGTCCCTTGGTACAAACGGCATTGGCCGCTTTTTTAACCGGAATAATTTTGGCTCCCTTTTTTATCTCTTTTGTACGGAGCAGGTCTTTCGGGCAGCAAATCCGGGAAGAAGGCCCCAGGCGGCATTATAAAAAAGCAGGAACTCCGACGCTGGGAGGCGTGATTTTCCTGCTTGCCCAGATTCCTGCCGTTTACTTTTTTGCCCCGAAAAGCAAAGCTTTGCTGCTGGCAGTTTTTTTAGCGCTGGGCAACGGTCTGATTGGTTTTATTGACGATTATCTGAAAATAGTCCGCAGGATGTCCCTGGGACTCAAAGCCCGCAGCAAACTGTTGGGTCAGTTTATTATTGTACTTATTTTTTATGCCGGTTGGCATGCCTTTGGCCTGGCCGATACTGTTTTATCAGTTCCCTTTACGGCTTATACTTTTGATTTGGGACCGTTGTATTTCATTTTTCTGCTGTTTTTTGTCCTTGGGTACACAAACGCCGTCAATCTTACCGACGGCATTGACGGCCTGGCTGCCGGTACGGCCATCCTTACCTTTTTTGCCTACTGGCTGATAGCGGCAAACCGGGAACTATTGGGGCTTGCCCATTTTAGCGCAGCCATGGTGGGAGCTGTATTTGCCTTTTTAATCTTTAACCTCCATCCTGCCCGGATATTTATGGGGGATGTGGGGTCGCTCTCCCTGGGCGGTGCCCTGGCCGCGCTGGCAGTATTGACGAAAACGGAACTTTACCTGCTGATCCTTGGCGGTGTATTTGTCATTGAAACGCTGTCAGTAATTATCCAAGTTCTCGTTTTCCAGAGTACGGGCAAAAGGGTTTTCCGCATGAGCCCGCTGCACCATCATTTTGAACTGGCCGGCCACAGTGAATGGCGGGTGGTGACCGGCTTCTGGGCGCTTGGCTTTGTTTTTGCCGTGATCGGACTTTTGCAGCTGGGAGTATTGAAATAAAGTGGGGAAAAGCGACATTTTCCGGAATTTAAGCGGCAAGAAAATTCTTGTTATCGGCCTGGCGCGCAGCGGCATGGCAGGTGCCCGGCTGCTGCTAGATTACGGTGCCAGGGTTATAATTAATGAACTCCGCCCAGAAAAAGATTTAACGGAAGAAGAACGGGATTTCCTTGCATCCTACCCGGAAATTACCTTTGTCGGCGGTGGGCATCCGCCGGGACTTGTTACCGGGGAGACGGCCTTTGTCCTGAAAAATCCCGGTGTTCCGCTGCAGCTCGCACCTGTCAGGGAGGCTGAAGACCTCCGTATACCTGTCATCAGTGAAGTAGAACTTGCAGCTCATTTTCTAAAAGCTCCGCTAATTGCCATAACAGGGACAAACGGCAAGACCACTACTTCCGCCCTGACGGGAGAAATATTTAGAGCAGCCGGCAGGAAGACCTTTGTCGCCGGAAATATCGGTCTGCCGCTTGCCACCCTGGTCGGCAAAGACAAACCGGACGATATTGTAGTTGCTGAAGTAAGCAGTTTTCAGCTGGAAGGAACCATAGATTTTAATCCCCGTTTGTCCGCAATTTTAAATATTACTCCCGACCACCTGGACCGCCATGGTTCCCTGCAGTCTTACAGGGAGGCAAAAACAAAGATATTTGCCAATCAATCAGCCGCTGATGCGGTAGTTCTTAATGCCGATGATCCGGAAACCTTTGCCCTGCGTCATCTGCCGGCCTGCCGGGTTTACCTTTTCAGCCGCAAAAAAGAAGTTGGCCGCGGTGTTTTCCTGGCTGACGGGATGATTGTTTTTCGGGACGGGAAAAAGGAAAAGGAAATCTGCAAATATACTGAAATTAAAATCCCCGGCCTGCATAACCTGGAGAATGCGTTGGCAGCGGCTCTTTTAGCCTGCCTCGGCGGAATAGAGCCGCGTGTAATAGCCAAAACCCTGTCTTCCTTTTCCGGTGTGCCCCACCGGCTGGAGCTTGTCAGGACCCTGGCGGGAGTAGATTATATTAACGATTCCAAGGGAACAAATCCCGCCGCCGCCATAAAGGCGCTGGAAGCTGTAAACCGGCCTGTCATACTTATTGCGGGCGGGTATGAGAAAGGGGCGGACTTTTCTTCCTTTGCGGAGAAGGTAAAGGAAAAGGTTTTGCATGTATTCCTGATTGGCCAGACGGCCGGCCGCCTGGCAGACGCCCTGGAAGGTGTGGGCTACTATTCTTATGAACTGGCTCCGACGCTGGAGAAAGCCGTGGCAGGGGCCCATGACCGCGCCCGGGCCGGCGATGTGGTTCTTCTATCCCCGGCCTGTGCTTCCTGGGATATGTTCAAGGATTTTGAAGAGCGCGGGGAACTGTTTAAACGTCTAGTCTGGGCTTTAGGGGGATAAACATGACCGGCAACAGCGAAAACAGGATCCGAAAAAAAAAGGAAGCGGATTTTATAATTTTATTTGCCACACTGACCCTGGTGGCAATCGGCATTGTAATGGTCTTCAGTGCCAGTTACTATGTGCTGCATGAACGAAACGACCCGTATTTGCACCTGCGCCGGCAGGTGATGTGGGCGGCTTTGGGTATGGCCGGTATGTTTTTTTTCAGCAATGTCAGCTACTGGAAACTTAAAAGATGGACCAATGCGCTCCTGATTTTCAGCTTCCTGCTGCTGCTTGCCGTTTTTGTTCCCGGTCTCGGCGAGGAAATATACGGAGCCCAGCGCTGGATCAGAATCGGCGGTTTTACCGGCCAGCCCTCTGATTTGGCAAAAATCGCCCTTATACTGTTTGCTGCAGCTTATTTGGCCCGCAGGGATATACGGGTAAACAGATTTGTTGAGGGGCCTTTGCCTGTAATGGCGGTAATGGTGATATTTGTTGCCGTTATCCTAAAGCAACCCGATCTGGGAACCGCCGTGGCCATAGCCGGTACGGTCATGGTTATTATTTTTGTAGCGGGAATGCAGCTTTGGCAATTGTTCCTCATTGTTCTTGCTGCGCTGCCTGCTATGGCTTATCTGGTTTTTAGCGAGAGCTACCGTTTGCAGCGCTGGCTTTCTTTCCTGGACCCCTGGGCTGATCCCTTAAAAACCGGCTACCAGGTCATTCAGTCCCTGTATGCCATTGGTTCAGGGGGGCTGTTTGGCATTGGTCTGGGATTTGGCAGGCAGAAAATGTTTTACCTGCCCGAGCCGCACAGTGATTTCATTTATTCCGTTATCGGCGAGGAACTCGGCTTTATAGGCGCTGTTACCATACTGCTTTTGTTTTTCCTTTTATTCTGGCGCGGCATAAAAGTAGCGCTGATGGCTGCAGACGGTTACGGAAGCCTTCTGGCCACAGGTATTACCGCCATGATTGCCCTGCAGACATTGATGCATGTGGGAGTTACAACGGGGTCGCTGCCGGTTACGGGTATCAACCTGCCGCTGATAAGTTCCGGCGGTTCATCACTCTTCTTTACACTCTGCAGTATCGGCATCTTGCTTAATATTTCCAAATATGCCGACAGGTAAGGTTTTAAAAGTGTACAAGCTTTCCTGCTGCAGCGGGCTTTCCACGTTCCCGGGATTGCGCTGCTGCTCCTGCTGATTTATGACAGCGATTTTATTGCAGCAGGTTTAAAAAAAGCAATTGTCGAATTATTATCGACAAAAAACGCCTGCTTTCACTTGCCCCGTGAAACACACTATGGCGATATTTGCATACTATAAAATACGGTATGGGTTGAATGCGGAGGTGCACATGGAAAAGATTGCCCGGGAAATTGCTGCCAAGATAACAGGGCCTGTCAAACGTTCCGTGCCTTTGAAAAATTATACATCTATTAAAATTGGCGGCCCGGCGGATCTGTTTATTGAACCGCAGAATATCAGTGAGCTGGCCTATGTTACTGCCAGCCTGCAGAAGGCGGGCATCCCCTGTTTTATTTTAGGCAGCGGTACAAATCTTCTGGTTCATGACAGGGGTTACCGGGGTGCAGTAATACGCCTGGGCGGTGAATTTAAAAAATACTGTTTTACCGGCCTGCAAGTTGTGGCCGGTGCGGCAGTTCCGCTGCCCCTCCTGGTCGGCGAAGCTTGCCGGCGGGGGCTCTCAGGTCTGGAGTTTGCTGCCGGTATTCCCGGAACAACGGGTGGTGCACTGGTTATGAATGCCGGTGCTCATGGTTCATCTTTAGGCGATCTTTTGGTTAAGGCAGAGATTTTTTCGTGCAGCAGTCAGGAAGTACATACCTATCTGCCGGAAGAATTGGAGTTGTCTTACCGGAAGAGCAGCATCCTTCCCGGTCAGGTTGTTTGTTCCGTGACGCTTCAGCTTGAGAAGAGAGCCATGGCGGAAATATCTGCCGTGTGCGAAGAATTCCTGCAGTACAGGAAAATACGCCAACCTCTTCAGCCCAGTGCCGGAAGTATTTTTAAAAACCCTCCGGGTGGAATTGCCGGCAGACTTATCGAAAATGCCGGACTGAAAGGTTGCCGGCTGGGTGGGGCGATGGTCTCCGATGTTCACGCCAATTTTATTGTCAACTTCCGGCAGGCCAGCTCAGAGGACGTCGCCAAGCTGATTGATATGGTGCGCACGGAAGTGGCAAAAAAATTCGGTATTAAATTGGAATTGGAGGTCCGTCTGCTCGGTTATTAACGGGGAAGGTGGAGGCATGGAGAAATATGTAATACGCGGGGGGAATAAACTAGAGGGAACTGTTCGCATAGGCGGCTCCAAAAATTCCATATTACCTATCCTGGCAGCAGTTTTGCTTAATAAAAGCAGTGATGAAATAATACTTACCAACGTACCTCGCATCCGGGATGTTGTTAAAATGGTGGATATCCTGCGCAGTCTTGGTGCCCGGATCACCTGGAGCGGCAAAGACATGGCCATCCAAACCGATAATTTGACCGGGTACGCCGTTGACGAAAAGCTGATGCGGGAAATGCGCTCTACGGTTTTCCTGATGGGGGCATTGCTCGGGCGTTTCGGCCAGGTCTGCATATCTCATCCCGGGGGATGCGCCATCGGGCAGCGTCCTATTGAACTGCACCTAAAGGGTCTGATGGCCTTAGGTGCACAGTTGAAAGAACAGCACGGATATATTTATGCTTCCTGTTCCCGTCTGACAGGAGCCGATATCCATCTTGATTATCCCAGTGTCGGTGCTACGGAAAACATTATCATGGCCTCTGTTTATGCACGGGGTACCACAACTATCAACAATGCGGCCAAAGAACCGGAAATTGTTGATTTGCAAAATATTCTCAATAAAATGGGAGCAAAAATCCGCGGTGCCGGTACAGACCAGATCCGCATCAAGGGAGTAACACAACTGCATGGTGCGGAATTCGGGGTTATTCCCGACCGCATAGTGGCAGGAACAATGATGATGGCCGCTGCTGCCACAGGCGGCGATATTGTTCTGGAAAATGTTATTCCAGGGCATTTGGAAGCTGTGACGTCTAAACTGCGTGAAGCGAGTGTGCAGATACGGGAGGAGAATGACCGCCTGCGCATTCATGCGCCTCCCCGCTTAAAGGCCGTTGAGTTTGTTCGCACGCTACCGTACCCCGGATTCCCCACTGACCTGCAGGCACCTATGACAGCCGCTCTGAGCCGGGCAAAGGGGACCAGTATGATTGTTGAAAACGTCTTTGACTCCCGCTTTAAGCATGTCGGGGAATTGACCCGTATGGGAGCGCAAATAGTGGTTACTACAGACAACCGGACGGCCATAGTTCATGGTGTGGAAAAACTGACGGGCGCCGTCATCAAAGCTCCGGATTTAAGAGCCGGCGCAGCCCTTGTGATAGCCGGTCTGGCGGCTGAGGGTGAAACAATTGTGGAAGGACTGCAACATATCGACCGGGGCTATGAAAACCTGGAAGGCGACCTGGCCAGGCTGGGAGCAGATATAAGGCGAGTAAAAGTTTAGGCGGGCTGTTCCGGCAGCCCGCCGGTTCCCCAGTTCCTTAAACCGGAGGGCAGCAGTAATGGACAAGCACTTTCGCCCCAAAATATACTACCGAGCACGGAAAAAGAAAAAACCGGAACTGTTCCGGCGAGCAAGGAAATATTTACTTGGTGTCTTTTTGCTCTTTTTTGCAGTCTGGGCGGCCTACAGTTTTCTCAACTCCGGCTTTTTCAGCCTGGAAAAGATAGAAATAACCGGCCTTGACCGGCTGTCGGAAGAAGAAGTGCTGCAGGCTTTGCAGCTTACTCTGGGAGAGAATATCCTGAAAATCAAAATTTCCCAGCTGGAGGAAAGGCTGCTAAACCTTCCCCGTGTGGCCGGTGCAAATGTGACACGGCATCTGCCGAGGGAGTTGCATGTGGTTATTATTGAAAATGAACTTTTGGGCTTAATTCCTTATCAGGATTATTTTCTGGAAGTTGGAGAAAACGGGCTTATCCTTGATTCAGCCACTGCCGTGCAGGATTATGATTTGCCGCTGATAACGGGTTTGCAGCCGGTAGCCGGCACGGTCGGGGAAGCTGTTTGGGAGGGCAGGCTGCTGGAGGGAGTGCGGGATTTGTGCTCAGCCCTGAAAGAAGAGAAGCTTTTGGTTTCTGAAATTAACGTGGAAGATCCTGAAAACTTTGTTATTGTAACCATGGACGGTCTGGTTGTCTGGCTGGGCAATGAGAATTTTGCGGAAAAAACTCATATTTTAGTGCAGATTATTGGCAGGCTGAAAGACAGGCAGGAGGAAGGATACCTGGATTTACGGGTATCTTCGGCTCCGGCATTCCATATTACAGAATAGGAATTATTAAAAAACAGTAAGTCTAAAAAAAGGGAATACCTAACTCTTGTTGAATAAATCTATAATAGTTTAAGGAACGTGGTGAGGGGGTGTTGTGTGATGCGACGCAACTTAATTTGTGGTATGGATATCGGTACAACTCATGTCCGGGTTATAGTCGGGGAGTTAAATACGGACGGTACGATCAGTATTGTCGGTGTCGGGACAAGCCCCTCAAACGGTCTAAAAAAAGGGGTAATTGTCGATTTGGATAAAACGGTAGAGGCAATTACAGATGCAGTGGAAGAGGCCGAGCGCATGGTTGGATCCGCTATCCCTTCCACTTTTTTAGGTATTATCGGGTCCCATGTACAACTGATTGACAATCGCGGTGTAGTTGCCGTTGCCGGAGCGGACAAGGAAATAACAGAAGATGATGTGGAAAGGGTACTGCAGGCCGCCAAGGTTATAGCTCTCCCTCCGGACCGTGAGATTATCGATGTTATTCCCCGTGAATTTATTGTTGACGGGTATGACGGAATTTACGACCCCGTAGGAATGATCGGCGTGCGCCTGGAAGTGGATGCCATGGTCATAACCGGGACGATCACTTCCCTGCGTAATCTTTACCGCTGCGTGGAAAGGGCCGGTCTGGAAATAGAAGGCACCGTCCTCACCTCGCTTGCCAATGCGGAAGTTGCATTATCCCGTGATGAACTGGAACTTGGCACGGTGCTGGTAGATATTGGCGGCGGAACTACGGAAATTTCCGTTTATCAGAACGGGCATTTAAAAAACATCAGCGTTCTGCCTATCGGCGGTGATCATATTACAAGTGACATTGCCGTGGGCTTAAAGACAACACTGCAGAATGCCGAAAGGCTGAAACTTGATCACGGTATTGCCGCACAGCACCTTGCTGCCGACGATAAAACAATTGAACTGCCGCAAATTTCCGGAAAGAAACCGCGCATTGTCCCGGTAAAGGAGCTGGCAATGATTATTGAATCACGCCTGGTTGAGATTTTACATATTGCCGCTGAAGAGCTGGCTGAAATGGGTTATCAGGAACCGCTTCCGGGAGGGATAGTTTTGACCGGCGGCGTATCCCTTACCCGGGGTATTGTTGAGCTTGCCGAACAGGTTTTGCAGTCTTCCGTACGGGTTGCCCAGCCCGGTTATGTGGGAGTAAAAAGTCCGATTTATTCTACAGCCGTCGGTATTATTCACTACATACAGCATACTCAAATGCACAACTTAAAGGGTTTCCGGGGCAGCCGGGCATCTATCCCCGGTTTTTTCCTGAAAATAAAAAACTGGCTTCTGGATATGTTTGATTAAATTTGTTGTAGGAAGGGGAGGGCTATCTGTTGATCGAGTTTGATATTGAAGTTGAACAATTTGCCCAGATAAAAGTCATAGGTATAGGCGGCGGCGGCAGCAATGCCGTGAACCGGATGATAGAAGCCGGGCTGCGCGGAGTGGAATTCATTTCTGTTAATACGGATGCCCAGGCTCTTTATTTGGCAAAGTCGGAACGTAAACTGCAAATCGGAGAAAAGTTGACCAAGGGTCTTGGCGCCGGGGCAAATCCCGAAATCGGCCAGCAGGCGGCGGAAGAAAGCAGAGAAGAAATAAAGAATATTTTAAGCGGTGCCGACATGGTATTTGTTACCGCCGGTATGGGCGGAGGCACGGGTACGGGTGCCGCACCGGTGATTGCGGAAATAGCCCGGGAATTGGGTTCCCTGACGGTGGGCGTGGTAACAAAGCCCTTTACCTTTGAAGGCAGGCGGCGGCAAACAACTGCGGAAAAGGGCATTGCCGAACTGAAAAATAAGGTTGATACACTGATTGTCATTCCCAACGACAGGCTGTTGCAGGTTGTGGAAAAACGCACCCCCATTGTTGAAGCTTTTCGTATAGCCGATGATGTTCTGCGTCAGGGTGTACAGGGGATTTCTGATTTAATTGCCGTTCCCGGTTTGATAAACCTTGATTTTGCCGATGTAAAAACAATCATGAAGGAAACAGGAGATGCCCTGATGGGCATCGGTGTAGCATCCGGGGACAATCGTACAGTGGAAGCTGCCAGGGCTGCAATTTCCAGCCCGCTTTTGGAAACTTCCATTGACGGGGCCCGCGGTGTCCTCCTGAATATAACGGGTGGTTCCGATCTTGGCCTGTTTGAAGTCAACGAAGCGGCAGACATAGTGGCGGAAGCGGCGGACCCTGATGCCAACATTATTTTCGGAGCGGTGATAGACGATTCCCTGCAGGATGAAGTACGTGTCACGGTAATCGCCACAGGCTTTGACAACCGTGCTTCCGAGCGCAGGCAGCTCATGGACGAGTTGAGCCGAAAGTCTTTTAATGCCGATGATATTGATATCCCGGCTTTCCTGCGCCGCAGGCGCAGTTAAAATCGCCCTTTACGGCAAAAAAAGCTGTGGGTAGCGGGAAATAACAGAAAACTGCATGCTGTTCCTCGAAACGGCATGCTTTTTTGTTGCAAAAATTCCCGTTCGACACGGCGTTGTGACAAAATATTAAAGGTAAATAGTTTATAATTTGGCATAGATATCCGAAACAGGGCATATAATTTAGCGGTTTTGTCCGACTAGATCAGGGCGGGGTGCAGAGAATGTATGTCGAAGATCTCCTTGCCCTCAATTTGCTGATGAACGGTTTTTTGCTTTACCTGGCGGCCTGTTTAACGGGCAGAAAGATAAAAGGAGGGCGCCTTTTGGCCGGAAGCCTGGTGACCGCCCTTTACAGTTTGGCTGCTTACCTGCCGGCTTCCGTCATCTTTTTTTCCTGGGCGGGGAAAATTATTGTCTCCATACTGGCGGTACTGCTTACCTTCCGCCCCCGCCGGGCAATAGAAACAATCCGCCTGTGCGCCGCATTTGTTTTTACTACTTTTTTTGTGGCCGGAACGATTTTTTCCTTTTATTTTTTTGCCGGCGGCCAGCCTGTGATAAGAGGGGGCATTTTTTACTTGAGTTTACCGCAGCCCGGACTGTTGTTTAAAGGTTCGGTTGCCGCCTTTTTGCTGTTTGCCGGGATCTGTTTTTACAGTATCCGGCAGCGGAAGCGGCAGGGCTTGTGCTACCAACTGCAGGTTTTTGACGGGGATAAGAAAATTACTGTTCCGGCGCTGCTTGATACGGGCAACCAGCTGCGAGACCCGCTGACAGGCAGTCCCTTATGTGTTGCGAGCTACCGTATTCTGCGGGTACTTCTGCCACAAAAACTGCAGGAAGCTTATGAGAGGGGAAGTGATCCCGTTTCCGCCCTGGGTGAAATCCCGGACAGTACTGCCGCCCGTTTCGGAGTAGTACCGTTTCGTTCCCTGGAAAGTTCGGGAGTGCTGGTTACATATCGTCCGACTCTGGTTGTTTTGGAGGGGAATGGGTACAGGGAGGAGAGAAATGATTTGTCCTTTGCTCTGACAAGCAAGCCTTTGCAGCTGGAAAATGAAGCAGAAGTGCTGCTGCATCCGCAAATCTTTAATTTTTCCGGGGGTGGGGATGATTGAAGCTCATATTATACCTGAAACTCTGGTTGCGCCTGCAATACATCAGGCTGCTTGGACGCCTGGGCCGGCAGTTTTTACCGGAGGTTTTTTATGTCGGCAGTTCGGAAACCCTGCCGCCTCCCCTTTCCCAGGATGAAGAAAATTATTTGCTGGAAAAACTGAAACGGGGAGATTGTGCTGTTAAAACAGTGCTGATCGAACGCAACCTGAGGCTTGTGGTTTATATTGCCAGGAAATTTGAAAACACGGGCATCTATATTGACGACCTTGTTTCAATCGGCACCATCGGCTTGATTAAAGCCGTCAACACATTTGATCCTCATAAGAATATCAAACTGGCCACCTATGCTTCCAAGTGCATTGAAAATGAAATATTAATGTTTTTAAGAAGAAATAATAAAGTTAAGGCCGAAGTGTCCTTTGACGAACCGCTGAATGTGGACTGGGACGGAAATGAGCTTTTGCTTTCCGATGTGCTGGGGACGGAAAGTGACCTGGTTTTAAAAAACATCGAAGCTGAAGTGGAACGAAAACTGCTTTATACGGCGATCGGCAAACTGGGCTGCCGGGAAAGGCGGATTATGGAACTGCGCTTTGGGCTGCTCGGGCAGGAGGAAAAAACGCAGAAAGAAGTGGCGGGCATGCTTGGCATCTCCCAGTCATATATATCCCGGCTGGAAAAAAGGATTATCAAGCGTTTAAGAAAGGAAATAAAAAAAATGGTATAAAAAGCAAGGATACAGCTTTTGCTAAAGCAGGCAATCATTAGCTGAATAAAAAGACCTGCTTCGGAAATACTGCTGATATAAAGGCAGGGTATATCTTCCTTGCTATTTTCAGCCGGGAGGGAATTGAGACTGATTAACAAAGTTGAAATCTGCGGAGTCAATACAGCCAAACTGCCTGTTCTGACAAATGAGGAAATACGCAAACTTTTTATAAAGCTCCGGGCTGGTGATGAAACTGCCAGGCAAAAGCTTGTGAAGGGGAATTTACGGCTGGTATTGAGCGTTATCCAGCGTTTTAACAACCGTGGAGAATTTGTAGACGACCTTTTTCAGGTTGGCTGCATTGGTTTAATAAAAGCAATAGATAATTTTGATTTGGGACAGAATGTTAAATTTTCCACTTATGCCGTGCCCATGATTATCGGTGAGATACGCCGTTACCTGCGGGACAACAATCCCATAAGGGTTTCCCGTTCTCTCCGTGATATTGCATACAAGGTACTGCAAGTACGTGACAGTCTGGCCAACCGTTTTGGACGGGAGCCCAATATCAGTGAAATTGCCTCGGAATTGAATCTCAGGCGGGAAGACATAGTATTTGCCCTGGATGCAATCCAGGAGCCGGTGTCCTTGTTTGAGCCGATTTATCATGACGGCGGAGATCCGATTTTTGTGATGGACCAAATAGCGGATGAGAGAAATGAGGATGAAAAGTGGCTTGAGGTTCTGGCCATTAAAGAAGCGCTGCAGAAACTCAGCGACAGGGAAAAGCTGATCCTGACGCTCCGCTTTTACCGGGGCAAAACACAGATGGAAGTTGCCGACGAAATCGGCATTTCGCAAGCCCAGGTATCGCGCCTGGAAAAAGCGGCTCTTGGACATTTGCGCAAACATGTACAATAACAGGAGGTGGGAGAAGGTGCACAAGAAAAATTTCAGTCAGGCAGGCGCAGGACTGGCATTTCTGCTTTTTCTTACGGTGTTCCTGTCTCCGCCAGGTGAAGCGGTTCCGGCTTTTAATCAGTCCAACCTGATTAGGGTGGCTGAAGTGAGAGAAGTGGACGGCGTATATTACTACCGCCGCGTAGCCCCTGTTTCAGAATTGCTGCCCTGAATTTCTTGCTGATTGACAAAAAGAGAGCCTTTGTGTTCTCTTTTTTTCTTTTCCGGAAAATTTTTTGGCTGCTGCGGCATACAATGTAGGAAAAGGCACAATCAGAGGTGCAAAATGATTAAAATATCGGACCTGCGCAACCGGGAAGTCATAAATATAGTGGACGGCAGAAGGCTGGGGACGATCTACGACCTTGACCTGGACCTGGAAAACGGCCGGATTGCAGCAATTATTGTCCCCGGCTCAGCCCGGCTGCTGAATTTTTTGGGCGGCGGCAGGGATTTTGTTATCCCCTGGGAAAATATTGTGAAAATCGGTGTAGACACCATCCTTGTTGATCTGAAGGTAACCGCATATCCAAGCAGATAAAAAATAGGCCTTGAAACACAATATCTGGTGTTGTATAATTATGCCAGCACCAGATATTGTGGTTGAGGGGGGAGTGTTAGTGAAATGCCCATTCTGCGGATATTTGGACAGCCGTGTGATTGATTCCCGGCAGACTGAAGAAGGCAGTACCATCCGCCGGAGAAGGGAATGCATTGCCTGCGAAAAACGTTATACCACCTATGAAAAACTGGAGGATGTTCCTTTGCTTGTAGTAAAAAGGGATGGCAGCAGGCAGCTTTTTGACCGCAGCAAAATCATCAACGGCTTGATCCGGGCAGGGGGCAAACAAAAAATACCGCTGGCAGTATTTGAGGAATTGGTGGACAGTTTGGAAAGGGAGTTGCGGAATAGTTTTACCCAGGAAGTAACGTCCGATGAAATTGGGCAACGTGTTTTGGCAAAGCTTTATGAAATCGATGAAGTTGCCTATGTACGCTTTGCTTCTGTCTATCATAAGTTTAAAGACATTAACGATTTCAAAGAGGCATTGGCCAAAATGCCGCAAAAAAGGGAGAGAACAGAAAAGCGACAGAGAGCGGAGGGATAAAAGAGTGTTCACCGAAATTCGCAAACGGGACGGCCGGATAGTGCCGTTTGATGCGGAGAAAATAACGGATGCAATTTTCAAAGCCGCCAAAGCCGTAGGGGGAGAAAACAGAAAGATTGCCGAGAATTTAACAAACCAGGTTGTTAAAGAGCTGGCCAAGCTGGGCTATAACGGAGTGATTCCCACAGTAGAGGAAGTACAGGATGTGGTGGAAAAGGTACTTATAGAGAATGGACATGCCCGGACGGCCAAAGCCTACATACTGTACAGGGACAGGCGGACCCGGATCCGGGACGGAAAAAGCGATTTGATGGATACGGTAAGAGAAATTCTTAAAGAAACCAGCAGGGAAAATGCCAATGTTTCCAATTCACCGTCGGCAAAAATGCTGCAAATAGCCAGTGCCGCCAGTAAAAGCTATTACCTGACAAACCTGCTGCCCGAGGAGTTTTCCCAGGCTCACAGAAGCGGTCTTATTCATATTCATGATCTTGACTATTACGGCAAAACACTGAATTGCCTGCAAATAGACTTGTACAAGCTCCTGAAAAACGGTTTTAACACCGGATACGGCTATATCCGCCCGCCCAAGCGCATTGCATCGGCAGCGGCACAGACGGCCATAATTCTGCAGAGCAATCAAAATGACATGTATGGCGGCCAGAGTATTCCCCATTTTGACCGCGCCATGTCACAGATAATTGCGGACATGCCTTCCGAACCCGACGAAGATGAAATATTCCAGGCAATGGAGGGCCTGGTATATAATCTAAATACCATGCACTCCCGGGCCGGTGCCCAGGTTCCCTTTTCTTCCCTAAACTTTGGTACGGATACGTCCGAGTATGGACGTGCTGTCACCAAGGCATTGCTAATGGCTTTTGAAAGGGGCCTTGGACGTGGTGAAAGCCCTATTTTCCCCAATCTTGTCTTTCGCGTTAAAAAGGGAGTTAATTTAGATCCCGGAGATCCGAACTACGATTTGCTGCAGTATGCCGCAAAGGTGGCGGCCAAGCGCCTAAATCCCACTTTCAGCTTTATGGACAGCAGTTTCAACAGCAGGTTCGGTGATGAAGTGTCTTATATGGGCTGCCGGACCAGGGTTATTGCCAACCGGCACGGTGAGGAGGTGTCAGCCGGGCGGGGAAATATAGCCTTTACCTCCATTAACCTGCCCCGTCTGGCGCTGCAGACCAGGGATATCAACCTGTTTTACATTGAACTGGACCGCCTGATGCGCCTGGCAGCAAGGCAGCTTTTGCACCGCTTTGAAATACTTGGCAACTTGAGGGCCAAAGATTTACCGTTTTTAATGGGTCAGAACCTGTATATGGGCTCTGAAAACCTGCAGCCGGACGACCCCATTAAGGAAGTTATCAAAAACGGCACGCTGTCTATAGGTTTTATTGGCCTGGCAGAGACGCTTATGGTCCTGTTGGGCAAGCATCACGGGGAAGACCAGGAAGCCCGGAAGCTGGGCCTGGAAATTGTTGCTCATATGCATAAACGTATCCGGCAGTTCTCCGATGAATTTGACCTGAATTTTACTTTGCTTGCCACGCCGGCAGAAGGCCTATCCGGCCGGTTTGTCTCCTTTGACCGTGAATTGTTCGGAGTTATTCCCGGAGTGACCGATAAAGAGTACTATACCAATTCCGTTCATGTGCCTGTCAATTATGCGATGTCTCTTTTCGATAAACTGAGCATCGAAGGCGAATACCACAAGTACTGTGATGCCGGACATATTGCATATGTGGAATTGGAGTCGCCGCCCGGCGAAAACTTTGAAGCGGTGGAACAGATTGTCAGGCATATGTATAATTCTGATGTCGGTTACGGGGGAATCAATTACCCTATTGACGAATGCAAGAGCTGTGGGTACAGCGGAATTATTGATGACTGCTGCCCCAGCTGCGGCGGGACATATATCCGCCGGATACGGCGGATAACAGGCTACCTGTCAACAGAAGACCGTTTTAACAGCGCAAAGCTGTCCGAACTGCGGGACAGGAAGCCTCACTGCCGCTAGACTGAAATAAACGGAGGTGCCCGGATGCAGCTAAAAATAGCCGGCTTGCACAAAAACAGCGTGGTGGACGGGCCCGGGCTGCGGACGGTGGTTTTTGTCCAGGGATGCCCGCATAATTGTTGCGGTTGCCACAATCCGGAAACCCATGACCCGGACGGCGGGTCCCGGGTAGAGATAAACGAGCTGGCAGAGCAGATTCTGGCGGAAAAAGGCTTAAGCGGAGTCACTTTTTCCGGAGGAGAGCCTTTTATGCAGAGCAAGGCTCTGTCAGTTCTGGCAGCCATATTAAAAGAACGCGGCATCAATCTGGTAGTCTACAGCGGGTATACATTTGAACAACTGACGGAAATGGCAAAGGGTGATCCGGCTGTAGCAGAACTTTTGGTAGCTGCCGATCTGTTAATTGACGGCCCGTATGTACAAGAAGAGCGCGATTTGTCCGTTTTGTACCGCGGTTCGCGCAACCAGCGCATAATAGATGTGCCGCAAAGCCTGCAGTCCGGCACGGTTATCCTGTCTCCGCTGCATTTCCGGGGGCTTAAAAAGGAAAATGCGTAAGAACAAAGAGACTGTTCTGTCATCCGCAGGTATTCATTATTTAAACTTTAGCAACTTGCAAAAGGACGGTTTGCTGCATGGATTTACCCTGCGGGCCGGCGGGGTAAGCCCGCCGTCCTATGACAGCCTTAATTTGGGGCTGCATGTGGGAGACAGGAATGTGCACCGGAACCGCAGGCTGCTGGCTAAAGCCCTGGGCTTTGCGCCGTAGGCAATTACTTCAGGATGCCAGGTTCACGGCACCGTTATACGGGAGGTTGGCGCAGGGCAGAGAGGCTTGGGCCATGCAACCATGGAAGACGCGCTGCCGGAAACCGATGGCTTGCTTACGGCTGAACCCGGTGTGGTATTGGCATCCTATGCGGCAGACTGTGCAGTACTTTTCTTTTTTGACCCGGAACAGCGCTGGATAGGGCTCGCGCATGCCGGCTGGAGGGGAGCCGTTCTCGGCATGGGAGCGCTGATGGTGGAAAGCCTTGTTCAAAGGGGCTGCCGCCGGGAGGACCTCTGCGTTGCCGTTTCACCTGCGATAGGATTTTGCTGCTACGAAGTCGGCGAGGAGGTTGTTGCTGCCGTTGACAGCAGGCTCCACCGGCAGGTTTTCAGAACGGAAAGGGGAAAAGTGTATTTTAATTTCTCCCATTTTCTTTGCTTGCAGCTTACAGACGCAGGAATAAGCAAAAACCGCCTTTTCAAAAGCTGTTACTGCACCAGTTGCCGGCGGGATATGTTTTATTCCTACCGTGCCGCCGGCGGAAGAACAGGCCGGATGGCAGGGGTGATTGCACTATTATGGTAGAAAGACAAAAGAATAAAGCCGGTAGGAAATATACTGTCATTGTCGGAGAAAAGGGAAAAACACAGCCCGTAAAGAAGCTGCTTTACTGTTTACTTGCAGTGGCCGCTGTATTGCTTTGCCTGTATGCTGTCTACCCTGTAGCCAAAACCATAGTGGCGCGTTTGACTGTCGAAACCGTAATTGCAAGGGAAAGTTTTCTCGATCAAAAGCTGGCTGTCGAAGGTGTTGTTGTCCGGGATGAACAATTGGTCAGATCTCCGGCCGGCGGTACCTTGCATATTCTTGCCGGCGAAGGGGAGCGTGTGGCCTTTGGTTCTCCCGTTGCGGAAATAGTATCGGCAAGTGGCGAGAAGCATCTTGTGACGGCGCCTGCTCCCGGCGTAGTCTGCTTTTCCCTTGACGGCTGGGAAGGCGAGCTGCAGCCCGCATTTCTTGAAAATATTAATGTTTCGCGGGTTAAGGAAGCGGAAAGCCGGCTGCTGGAAGCAAAAGAAGGTTCCGAAGTAAGTAAAGGTTCGCTGCTTTGCAAGATTATTAATAATTATACCTGGTATTTTGTTGCGGAAGTTCAAAAAGACCGTCTTGCAGAGTTGGAAGGCAGAAAGACAGTGAGTGTATGCTTGGCCTTCGCCCCGGACACGGTTGTTTCCGCCAAGGTGATTGGGTCCGGCAGAGAAAAGACGGAAAACATTATTTTAAGGATAGAACAAGAGATAGCGGGATGTTCCCAGGTGCGGTTTACCGGTGCCGAAATAATTACCCGGCGGGTGAAGGGGATAGTGGTTCCCGCTTCCGCCGTTGTTATTGCGGGAGAAGAAACGGGTGTATATGTGGTGAGGCGTTCGGTAGTCAATTACTGTCCCGTTGAAGTAGTTGCAATAGGCGGAGAACAGGTTGTGGTTACGGGTATTTCCCCGGGGATGCCGGTAATTGCCAACCCCGGATGGATAAAGGAAGGTCAGAAAATATGACGGATTTAGCGCGGAAGCTTGCGGAAATAAAAAACAATATAGCGGCTGCCGCCGCCCGCTGCGGGAGGAAGCAGCCCGTCGAGCTGCTGGCCGTGACAAAAACGGTTCCGGTGGAGACGATTGCCCAAGCTGCAAAGCTCGGACAAACAGCTTTCGGGGAAAGCCGTGTTCAGGAAGCTTTGCCGAAAATAGAACGTTTGCCCTGGGTTGAATGGCATCTAATCGGCCGCCTGCAGACAAATAAAGTCAGGAAGGCAGTTGGCAAATTTTCGCTTATTCATTCGCTGGACCGCTGGAAGCTGGCGGAAGCGCTGCAGGAAGAGGCCGAAAGGCAAGACCGGACAGTGCGGGTTCTGCTGCAGGTAAATATTGGCCGGGAGCCGCAAAAGGGCGGTTTGGACCCGGGTGAGGCGGAGGAATTTTTACGTGAGGCTTCTTCGCTGTCCCGGCTGAAAATCGAGGGATTGATGGCCATACCGCCGCTTGGCGAAGACCCGGAAGAATCCCGCCCGTATTTCCGGGAAATGTTTGCTCTCTACAGCAAACTGCGGGAATCCGGTGCAAAGCTCAGCATTCTATCGCTGGGGATGTCCAATGATTATATTGTTGCTGTGGAGGAGGGGGCTAATCTTGTGCGGATTGGCAGTCTGCTTTTTGGAGAGAGAACCCGATAGGAGGAGTTAGAATGGCAAAATTTTGGGAAAAGGCGCTAATGTTTCTGGGATTAATCGAAGAAGCTGAAGAAGAAGAATATATTGAAGAAAAAGAAGTCGCCAGGCTGCGGCCGGAAAGGAAGAGGGCAGTTGTGAATATGCACGGCAGCGGCGGCAGAAATATGCGGCTGGTTATTACGAAACCCCGTGAATTTGCCGAAGCGCAGGCAATAGTTGAACATATTAAGAACAAAAAACCTGTCCTGGTTAACCTGGAAGAAACGGACAAACTAGAAGCGAGGCGGATTATTGACTTTATTTCAGGGGCAACTTATGCTGTGGATGGAAATATGCAGAAAGTCAGCCAGCAGATTTTTGTCTTTGCTCCTGCCCAGGTGGAGGTTAATGCGGAATTCCGCAGGGAGCTTAATGAACGCGGCGTGGTAGTAACGCTGGAAGAATGAGGAGCTGACGCCATTGACGGCATTTCGCATTTATTACATTATTGACCTGGTACTGGATATTTATTTTTGGCTGCTCATTGCCAGAATTATTTTTCCTTTGCTCCGGCTGGGCCGGGATGCCCATCCCCTGCTTTTGCAGCTGCGCCGTCTTGTTTATTTGTTAACGGAACCGGTGCTCTCGCCGATTCGCAAGCGCTTAATGCCTATTCAACTGGGTCCCGGTGCCTATCTTGATCTCTCACCGCTGGTTGTTATGCTGATTCTGCATTTACTGCGCAGTATTGTCTACCGCATTCTTCTTTGATTTGCCGGGAGGGAAGTTATGGACAGGGAAACAATTATTCAGTTGTTTGACGATGAACTCTCCAGGCGCACGGCAGCGGTTATTTTGGACCATGCCACCCGGGCAGAGCAAAAAAGGAAAATGCAGCTTACCGATTTTCTTGACCCTTTCCAGCAAAGAACTGCAGATAAGGTAATGCATTATTTTAAGGGACTTAAACAGGTGTCCTGGGGCGGTTATGCTTCTGCAGAGAGGGTTCGTGTTTTAGTTTTCCCGGCAGAAGAACAGCTGTCAACTGCCGATGTGCCCCTGGCTTACGCCGCAATTACTTTAAGTGCATCAGATGCCGGGATTACGCACCGTGATTATCTTGGCGCCCTTTTGGCCTTGGGCCTGCGCCGGGAAAAAATAGGAGACATCATTGTCCTGCCGGACGGCGCCGCCCAGGTTGTATTACATCCCGAGATCATTTCTTATGTGCTTGCCAATTTGCAAAAAGTCGGTAAATACAATGCCAGGGTGGAGGAAGTCACAGCGGAATCCCTTACTATACCGGCCGGGCGGACGCGGGAAATTATGACCACCGTTGCCAGCCTGCGCCTTGATGCCGTAGCGGGTTCCGGTTTTGGGGTGTCCCGCAGCAAAATGGTGCCGGTCATCCGGGCAGGCCATGTCAAAGTGAACTGGCAGTCGGCAAAAAACGCCGGCATGGCCGTGAAAGCAGGCGATGTCATTTCAGTGGCGGGCCGCGGGCGGATAGAAATAGCTGAAATACTGGGCGAAAGCAAGAAAGGGCGCATCCGGCTACTCCTGAAAAAACATTTCTAAGCGGCAGGAATTAAAGTGTTATGAAGCGAAATACAGGAAGAGCCGGAAAAATATCGGGGGTGAATGGAAGTGCCGCTAACGCCAATTGATATTCAAAATAAAGAATTCAGCCGTTCTATCCGGGGTCTGTCACCGAGTGAAGTTGAAGAGTTCCTTAATCAGGTGGCAAATGATTTTGAAGAACTGATTAAGGAAAATATTGCAGCCAAAGAGCAGATCGCGCAGTTGAAGGAAAAAATAAACCATTATCAAAAGCTGGAGGAAACATTGCATAATGCCATTGTAGTAGCTCAGGAGACGGCTGAGGATGTAAAACGCAGCGCAACAAAAGAAGCAGAGCTGATCCGGCGGGAGGCTGAAAAGGAAGCTGCCCGGATTATTGAAGAAGCACGCTACAAGGCCAGCCGCATACTCACGGAACACGAAGAAGTATATAAACAAGCCCAGATATATAAAATGCGCTTTCGTTCCCTTGTGGAGGCTCAACTTGCCGCACTTGAAATGGAAGACTGGCTGACAGTCGAAGATGAAGATGTAAAAGAAGCGGTAAAAGGCGCCTGACAGGCGCGTCACTAAAAATATAAAGGCCCGGTTCCTGTACTTTAACAGGAGCCGGGCTTTTTTCATGCGCTCGGTGAGCGCATTTTCTGTGGCATGTCTAAAATTTCCTCCTTTTATTCCGGGCAAAGTCATATAAAGCTTTTTCCATTAATAGAAATATACCGCTACGCCAACCGGCGGACAAAAATATGTGGAAGAGGGAGGACGCTGTACATGAGAAAGGCACAGGTGCTAATCCTTTTGTTTGTTTTGTTGCTTTTGCTTTGTGCCTGCGCGAAAAATGAGGGCGGCCAAAATAACCCGCTGCAAAATGAGCCCGGCAGGGAAGAGCCGGGCAATACCCCTGGCAGCGGCAAACCGTACCCGAACGCCGATTCCGACGGCGGTATCAACCTCGACAAAATAGCCCACTATGACCGGGAATATGACTATACCCAAAATCCCAGGTATAGAGTAGCTTACCTGACAATAGAAAGCGGCCCTCTGTACCAGCAGTCTGCAGAAGCGTACGAGCACTGGGCTCCGCTGTATAACTGTGAATGGGCCGGTTTTCTGTCGGCCGGCGGTGATTCCGACTTGTTCCTGACGAACCTGCAGAACCTTATTGATCAGGGGGTGGAAGGCTTTATCCTTGACCCGGATGCATCAATCTGGCCGGCCGTTGTTTCCCTGCTTGAGCAGTATCCGGAAGTCAAATGGATGTCTCAAATGGCTCCGCCGCGTGACGGCGAGAGCGGTGAGGGTGTGCCCACTGGCGGTAATTTGTTAAATAACTATGTCGGCTTTGACAACTATGATTCCGGCCGGCAGCAGGTACTCAGGCTTGTCCAGTGGAAAAAAGAGAACCTGCCCGATGTGCCGTGGGAGGAGATTGGCTTTGTAGCCATGGCATTTTCCAGCTCCCCGCCGCTTCAGGAGCGTGTCATGGGAGCGGTTGATACCTGGGAAGCTGAAACGGGCTGCACAGATAACATCTTTATAGCAGATGCCGTTTCAACAGGCATTAACCTTCAGGGCGGCATAGATGCCGTAGGACCGGTCATTTCAACAAAAGATTATCAATACTGGCTGGTGGCCGGACTGATTGATGACTTTGCTCAAGCTGCGGCATCTGTCATTGACCAGCAGGGTCTGACTGACAATTCATGTGTTGTTGTTTTCGGCGGCTCGGGTCTTCAGATGCAGTGGGACGCCGGGCAGCAGGATTCATTCCGTTATGCACTCTTTACGGCTCAGAACCTGTATGCCGAGCCGATCATCGGCGCTGTTTACGCCTACCTCAACGGCTGGGCAACCCCGGATTCCATCTGGCCCAGCTGGATAATGCCGCATGATCACGGAAAGGACGGTCACACTTACTCGCAGCTCAGGCTGCCCACCGTCTGGCTTGAATATGAAACATACAAACACTATCTCGAATGGACCGATATGTATGCCAATGCCGACGCTTATCCCTACAGCAGGGAAGGGATTAATGTAAATGACTACACTCCGTTTTTAGAAATTCCTGAAGAATATAAAGTGCCGTGTACCTGTGAGTACTGCAGCGGATCGTAAGGAGGAAAACTGCAAACAAAGAAGTGCTGCCTGTGCAGTGCTACCGCGGGCGGGCGATGAAAATTTGCGCAAACCGGCAGTTGGCTGCCCTTTAAACGGGCAGCCAACTCAAGCAAAGGGAGCAATTATAGTCAGGGGTGGGTGAATGAATGTTAAAAACGTTGGAATTCCGGAAAATTGGCAAATCGTACCCGGGTGTACGTGCCCTTGACAGCGTCAGCTTTAAGGCGGAAGGCGGAAAGGTGCTGGCGCTGGTTGGCGAAAACGGTGCAGGTAAAAGCACTCTGCTTAAAATAATGAGCGGGGATCAAAAAGCTGATGAGGGCGAGATCCTGCTGAACGGGAAGCCTGTTGATTTCCCCGATCCCCGGGCGGCCATAGCGGCGGGCGTAGCCGTTATTTATCAGGATCGGCAGTTAATTCCCAATATGTCTGTGATGGAGAACATATTTCCGGACAACCTGCCCAGAACAAGGTTGGGTTTGTTTGATAAAAACAAATTATATACGAAGGCAAAGGAGATTATAAACACATTTGGCCTGCCTATAGATCCGGCGGAACAGGTGGGCCGCCTGAATGTGGCATACCAGCAAATGGTCGAGATTATGAAAGCTTATGCCCGCAATGCAGATATAATTGCTTTTGACGAACCGACAGCCCCGCTGACCGATGCCGAGATAGAAATATTGTTTGACCTTATCCTCAAACTAAAAGCGGAGGGGAAAGTAGTCATCTATGTGTCTCACCGTCTTGCTGAAATATTTAAAATTGCTGACGACATTGTCGTACTTAAGGACGGCAGGCTTGTTAAATTGCTGAAGGCCGGGGAGACAAGCGAAGCCGAATTAATCAGAGCGATGGTGGGCCGTGATATCGGCGACACATATGCAAACCTGTCCCGCAACGAGTCTTTCGGTAAAGTAATGCTTGAAGTCAAAAACCTTACAACCCAGTATTTGCGCGGTGTGAGTTTCCGGGTGCGGGAAGGCGAAATTGTCGGTCTGGCCGGGCTTGTCGGTTCCGGGCGCACGGAAGTGGCCCGGGCGCTCTTTGGTGTGGATGCCGTTACCGGCGGGGAAATAATCGTTAATGGAAGGCCCGTTGTTCTTAAATCACCGGGGGATGCCATTAAACATGGCATTGCGCTGTGTCCCGAGGATCGAAAAGAGCAGGGCCTGGTTATGGGACATTCGCTCAGGGACAATGTGATCATGCCTTTTATTGACAGGCTGTGTAAAAAAATTTTTGTCAACAGAAGCAAAACTACGGCTGTTGTTAATGATGCGGTAAAAAAATATGCAATAAAAACACCGTCCATTGAAAAGACAGTAGCTGAATTGTCCGGCGGCAACCAGCAGAAAGTAATTCTCGGGCGCTGGACAAGTGAGATGTTGAAAACAAAGGTTCTGATTCTTGATGAGCCTACCAAGGGCATTGATGTCGGTACGAAAAGAGAAATATATCAAACAATCTGCGATTTTGCCAAACAAGGGATTGCAGTTTTGTTTATCTCAAGCGAACTTCCGGAGGTTATCAACCTTTCGGACAGTATTATTGTCATGAACAACGGGCGAGTTGCAGGGTCTTTAACACGCGGGGAGGCAACGGAAGAAAAGGTTTTGTCACTGGCAATGCAGGAGGCTTCTTAATGGGGGAAATACTGCTAACGGTAATATCTTATACCAGGAGGCGGAGAGGGTGGAGAAGACAAACATCTATAAAAAATATTTTTCTTCGCTTGTTCACCATAAAGTATTTACGCTTTTTCTGCTCTTTATTGTCATGGTGGGAGTATTTACTATTTGGTCGGCGCTTAGGGGAAGCAGCTTTTTAAGATTTGCCATTTTTAGAAATATATTAAATTCGCTTGTAGTCACATCTTTTCTTGCCATCGGTGCCGGGTTTTTGCTTGTCGGCGGTAATATCGACCTGTCCCAGGCTGCTGTTGGAGCATTTGGCGGTATTATCCTAGCTGCCGCCGTTGGAAAATGGGGGCTGCCCTGGTATGCCGGCATTATGGCTGCCCTGGCACTGTGCGGCTGCCTCGGTGCAATTAATGCGTTGCTGATTACAAAATTCCGCATCCCGTTTTTTATCGCAACTTTGGCCATGACTTTAATGGCGCAGGGCTTGATGTACCTGATCAGTTCAATCGGGAATAATGGGATTGCTGCCAATATCAATTTTCAGGATGCGGCACTCAAATACATTGGGACGGGCATGATTGGGCCAATACCTCTGGGTATTATTATCATGCTGTTATTTTTCATAGTGTATGGAGTGATACTTGCGAAAACGGGCTTTGGCATGAAAGTAAAATTTATTGGCGGAAATGCTATAGCTGCGGGATTGGCAGGAATTAATGCCGCAATGATCACTTATATTCTTTTTGTCAACAGTGCCGTACTTAGCGGGGTGGCCGGAATTTTTACCGCAGCCCGTCTGGGCCAGGGGTCGCTTATGGCACTGCAGACAAACCAGTTTACCGGTATTACGGCTGCAGTATTGGGGGGCATTTCCTTTGGCGGCGGCACCGGTGGAATGGCCGGTGTATTTGTCGGCTTGCTCATCTTAAATACTTTTCAGATCGGTATGGGTGCCGTCGGTGTCAACCCCTTCTGGGTACAAGTTTTTACGGGAGCTCTTTTGCTTGTAGCACTTACCGCTGATTTCGTCACGCAAGCCCGCTCCCGCAAGGCGCAAGCCGCGTAATGACAAGGAGGGAAGGCTGTGCATAAAATATCCCCTTTCAAAGTTTTTCTGCGGGACAAATCGGCGGTTTTGCTTATTACTCTCATTGTTCTCACGCTTGCTACCATGGTGATAAGCAGCGGGGTGCTTGAGGGTGAACCTTTTTCCGCCCTGTTCAACAAAGGGTTCATGTCAAAAGGAAACCTCATCAATGTCTTCAATAATCTTGTTTTGCAAATTGTGATGCTGTCCGGGATCACGCTTGTTTTAATTGGCGGAAATATAGATTTATCCGTAGCAGCACAGGCTTCTTTAGGGACAATGATTTTTGCCTGGCTGCTCGACAGGACGCCTGTGTCCTGGCCTTTTGCGTTTATAATCTGCCTGGCTGTAGGTGTAATTTTCGGCTTGATTAATACCTTTTTGGTTAACAAGTTGAAATTCCCGTCCTTTATTGCAACTATCGGCATGGCCTCCGTTTACACGGGCTTATGCAATGTAATGACAAAGGGCTATAACATACAGCTGGCTGCATCGGGGTTTACGGTGCTTGGCAGGACCAGCCTGTTTAATTTTCTTCCCGTAACATTCCTTTTTGCCGTCGCCGTGCTCGTTGTTTCTCAATTTATTCTGTCAAGAACAACAT
The DNA here is from genome assembly GCA_002385745.1 of Firmicutes bacterium UBA3936. Classification (GTDB taxonomy): domain Bacteria; phylum Bacillota; class Dethiobacteria; order Dethiobacterales; family Dethiobacteraceae; genus DTU027. Next base: position 508 of record DGEC01000045.1, on the reverse strand, counting down.
TTGGGCGCAACGTCTATATGCTGGGCGGCAACCCGCTTGCAGCAAGACTGTCAGGACTTAATGCAGACCGGATTCGCATGCTGCTGTTTGTCTATAGCAGTGTCTTTGCAGTAGTAAGCGGGCTCTTGTGGACAGCGCAGCTCAGGGTGGCACACCCTACGGCGATTATTTCATTTAATCCAAATTTGACTGTTATCGCTGCGGCAATTCTTGGCGGCGTATCTTTTATGGGCGGAGCAGGCAATCTTGGCGGGGCTTTTATCGCGCTTTTGCTTTTGAACGTAATTGAAAATATGCTGACTGTTATGGGAGTACAGCCTTACTATAATATTTTTGCTCAAGGCCTGCTTCTTGCCATAGCCCTGATCATTGATTACTTTAGCGCCGAACGCAGGCGCAAAGCACTTCTGAGAATCGGACACGGCGGCATCTCAAGCCATTCATCGCAAACTACCAAAGCCGCAGCCGGATAATCTTTTTTTGACGGTTAGTGTAAAATTACTTTAGG
>DGEC01000103.1:52590-53131 GCA_002385745.1 Firmicutes bacterium UBA3936 | reverse complement strand
TCAACAAAGAATACAAGGAATGGCCGGGGCACGGCGGCTATCCCATGGTTCCGGAAGAAATAAAACATGCTGCAACCGAAATGCCCTACGACGCTGCAGATGTCATAGAAAGCCTTTATCTGGCTCTCGGAAAGGAGCAGTCATGACCCAGGACGAAAGAAGACTGTACTTAATCCAGGAATTGATGAAAGAAAACTCGCGTTACAAAAATATAGAAATACCTGGCAAGCGGGAGCAGCAATGGCGGCTGCTGCGCTCACTGATGAATGTCCGGCCCCCAAGGCCCGTCAGTGAAGAATTCTTGAAAATTCAGGATGCATATTTGCAGGAGCTGATTGCGGGGCGGGGAATAGTCGATGCGGATAAGCTGGAAAGTGTACCTTCCGACCCCCGTCTTGTCATCTGGAAAGGGGATATTACCACACTGAAAATCGACGCCATAGTCAATGCCGCCAACAGCCGGATGGAAGGCTGCTGGCAGCCCTGCCATGACTGCATTGACAACTGTATCCACACCTACAGCGGCATCCAGCTCAGGCTG
>DGEC01000103.1:43532-52288 GCA_002385745.1 Firmicutes bacterium UBA3936 | reverse complement strand
CCGGGCTTTAACCTCCCGGCCAAATATATTTTGCATACCGTAGGGCCCGTCATTGACCACCCGCTGACGCAGCAGGACTGTGACCTTCTTGCTTCCTGCTACGAAGCCTGTCTGAAGCTGGCGGCCGAATACCACTGCCGCAGTATTGCTTTTTGCTGCATTTCTACCGGAGTATTCCGCTTCCCCAAAGAAAAGGCGGCGGAGATTGCCGTCGCCCAGGTTAAAAAATTCCTTGAGCAGGATTCAACAATCAAGCGTGTAGTTTTCAACGTGTTTACTTCAGCCGATGAATCAATTTATCGCAGGCTGCTGGGCTAGCGGTAAACTGCCGCAGCTGCGATTTCTTTTCTGACAAGACCGGCGAAAATGTATTGCCAAATAATGATTTAGTAGGCGACGGCAATCCGCGTCTGAACTGAATTTGAGTGATTTCGAGATTATTGAGGTCGATTTGAATAAAAAGACGGGGCGTGTATTATTCAAAATTCAATAGAGATATCCGAAACGGTAAACAATAGAGAAAATTACAAAACAAAAAATCTGCGTTAATGCAGACTTTTTTCTTTTTACGGGGTAATATTTAATGGAGGTATGAAGGGCGGTGCGGGAGTTGAGAGGGGATAACAGGGAAAATGTACTGGGACAGATGGTTAAAGAGTACGGCGACAGCCTTTTCCGTTTTATGCTGCGGAATGTGGGAGATCGCCACCTGGCGGAAGATATTGTCCAGGAAACATTCCTGCGGGCGCTGCTCAACTTGCATCGCTACGATCAAAACAGGCCCGCCGGTCCCTGGTTGTTTCGCATCGCTCTTAATCTTTGCCGCAGCCGGCAGAAACGACAAAGGGAGACGCCGGTGGCGCCGCCGGATATGGATAAAGTCTCCCCCGCTGCCGGCCCGGAAAATATTCTTCTGGAGCGGGAACAAGAGCGTGAACTCATGCAGGCTCTGCAAGCACTCCCCGAGATGTACCGCGTACCGCTTTTGTTGAAACATGTCAGCGGCTTAAGCTATGCCGAGATATCTGAGACCTTGAATTTGAATTTGAGCCTGGTCAAGAACCGGCTTTACCGGGGACGGATCATGCTGCGCAAGGTATACCAAAAAGTCAGGAGGGAGAATGATGAATAGCTGCCCTGACCCTCTTCTCTGGCAGGAGCATATTGACGGTGAAAAAACGGCAACCCCGGAGATGCTGGCCCACCTGGAGCATTGTCAAAGCTGCCGGGCTATTCTAGCGGACTTGCGGGAAGCAGCCAGCCTGGCCGACGGCCTGGCCCTGGAAGCAAGCCTTCCGGGCGATCTTACCGGCCGCATTCTGGCTGCAGCCGCCCGGAAGCGGGTTGTTTCATCGGGCATGCTGGCGGCGGCAATCTTTATCCTTCTTATCCTGGCTACGTTGCTTTTGGATCCGGCAGTCTTTGCCTGGTTGTTCACGGTAGTATTAACCCGCCGGGTTGCCTGGATTATTGATGTCTTTTTGAAAATGCTGCAGCTGCGGCAGGCTTTTCTTGCGCCGTGGTGGTGGGGCCCGGCCCTGGTACTGGCGGTTGTTTCCATATATTTATTAAACAAATTCCAGCCGGCAGAGGAGTGAATAAAGTGAGAAGAAAGTTAAAGGTTTTATTGATCATGTCCGTGATCCTGCTGCTGCTCGCGGGCGGAAAAGCGGCAGCCGAGGAGCGGGTGGTGGACGGAGACATTATCAAGACGGCGGGAGACCTCGAAATACCCCGGGGCACAACAGTCAACGGCAACGTGAATTTAAACATGGGCCAGGTTACCGTAATGGGCATCGTAAACGGGGACGTTACGGCCAACATGGGCCAGGTGACTGTCAGCGGCGATGTCCGCGGCGATGTGGAATCCAACATGGGGCAGGTGCTCGTGACCGGCAACGTGGGCGGGAAAGTCGGGTCCCGCATGGGTGAAGTGGTTATTGACGGCACCGTGGGCGGCCATGTTGAAACGGGGCTGGGGGCGGCGATTGTCCGGGGAACTGTGGGCGGCGATGTGATAACGGAACTGGGTGAAGTAAGGATCTCCGGACATGTTTTGGGCAGCGTCAAAAGCGGCGGTCGGCTTGTCCGTATCTCCGGGAAGGTGGACGGCGATGTCAACCTGGAGCGGGGTACGGTTGAACTGGCGTCAACTGCAGAGGTAAACGGCCGGGTTTACGTGGAGTATGGCCTGATTAAGTCAGCTCCCGGCGCCGCTGCCGGCTCCATGGTTGTAGTTGAAGAGCTTACCGAGGAAGAGCTTGACAGGTACTATGGTTCTCGCAGGCACCGCTCCGGCTACAATTATGACTACTCGTTCCGTGGCGCAGGCGATCTGGCCGGTTTCATCGGCGAGGTTGTCAGCGATGTGGTAAGTGAAATAACCAGCGGTGATTTTAATTTTAAAGGCTTGCCCTCATTCTTTGGTTTAGGTTGGCTGTCCTGGACAAGCAGGCTTGCCCGCCGGCTGGTGAGCATGATCATCCTCTTTGCTCTGGGAGTGCTGGTATTTACTCTTTTTCCTCAAAGGGTTAACAATACCGTGCAGCTCATGGAGAAGCGCCCCGGGCATGTCCTGCTCTGGGGAGTGGCAGCCCTTTTATTGATGGTTCCTCTTGCCGTCCTGCTGGCGATCACCATTGTCGGCATTCCTCTGATCCTGGTGGAAGTGCTGCTGTTAGCCGCAGCCTGGATTCTGGGTTACACCGGCCTTGCCTATTACATAGGCGGGCGTGTCATTAACCTTGTATCTTCCGGGACTTCCAGCGGCGCCATTGGCGATATCGCCCTGGGTGTGCTGGTCCTGGGATTAATTAGGCTGATACCGCTAATCGGTCCGCTGTTTGGTCTGGGTGTTTTCGTTATGGCCGTAGGTTCAGCCCTGTACAGCAAGTTTGGCAGCGTCAAGGATAATGATGCGGAAGCTCTCCGGCCGGAACAGACTGCTCAAAGCGGGGAAAGCCCGTTGCCGGAAGAGAGCGCAGAACTGCCGCCGGAGGAGAACACAGAACGGTCTTCAACGGAAGAAAGCGAAGAGCAGCCTCCACCGGAGGAAGGCGGGGAGCAGTCGCCGCCGGAAGAATAATAATGCAGCCCCGGCCGAGATGCCGGGGCTTGCTCTTTTTTGGCGGCTGCTGCCCTGGTACGGTTATACTTTCACTTTCGCCGGTTTACGGGACAAAAAGACTGTTCCTCCCCAGGCGATCAGCAAGGCAATAAAGACGGCAAAACAGGTGTATAGGATAAAACTATATTTATAATCATTGACGTGAACGTCAACGAGGTCTGCGGCAAATTGCCATTCTATATACAGGCGGTCGCCGGAATAGCCCGATTTCCCTGCCGGCAGTTTTTCCTGACCATAAACAAAAACAGGATCATCATAGATTAAGGTTAGATTATCACTGGTCCGAACTGCATGCGGTGCATTTTCTATCTCCTCGGACCACAGCTCTTCCACCTGTTTTGACAGCCTGTAGACGGCAAAATAGTTGGTACGGTCAAAAAGCCAGGGCTCTTTTTGCGGCAATGCCTGAAGCTCCTTAATATGCTCGGCGCTGAGAATTTCCTTTTGACCATATTCCTCCGTAAGCTGCCTGGCAAGCCGGTGCATTTCGTTATAAGGCTGTTTTCGCAGGTAATAGAGGCCTCCGGTTGCCAGAGCGGCTGCCAGAAAGACAAAGGAAGCATAGAGCAGAAATTTGCCCACGCGCTGAACCTGAAACCATTTGTGCTCTATACCGTGCATGACCGCCGCCACGGCGAAAAGCAGTACGGCCAGAGTCAGCAGACTGCCCGGGAGAAAATCCAGCTTCCGGTAGTTGTAATCTATAAAACTCCATTCCAGGTACCAGTATTTTCCGACCGGCTGTCTGTCCCTATATCCGTATCTGGGCAGCTCTTTAAACAGCTCAGAATCGATATAATACGGCAGCGGATGGTTGGGCTGCTCGCCGTAGGCAAAGATCTTTTCAAACTGCATAATTTCAAACTCATAGTAGTCGGAGTAGCCGATTTTGCCTTGCAGTTCTTCCGGAATGCGATAGAGGACCAGATAGCCGACATTTGCAAAAAGATCCGCTTTCCTTTCGATCATGGACTGCAGCTCCTGCCTGTCGGCTGCGGTAAAATCAGTCTTTTCCCGGTACGTCGCCTCCAGCTGTTCTATGAGGGCAAAGGTTTCGGCATACGGCAGGTCTCTAAAATAGAAGCCCACCAGTGTTCCCAGGCCGATCAGGAAAATAACCAGTGCCGCCCAGAACAACCGCTTTTTAATTTTCTGTGTCTTGAACAGCTTCCCCAGCGCGCCGGTCAGCTGTTTTTCCTCCCCGAACCGCTCCAGGGCCGTATCGATGGCCGCATCTTCGCTCAAGCCTTCCGCTTTCAACTCATTCACGGCTTCCAGAAGATGCGTTCACATATCATCTTTCAGCTCTTCAATTTCCGCCTTGTCCCCGTCCACACGCTGAAACATGCTGTTTATGTACTCTTCGATGCGCTTCATTTATCCTCGCCCCCTTCCAAAAGTAAATCCATCATGTTTTTCAAAAACCGCCATTCCTCCAGCTTCTCCAGCAGCACCTTCTCGCCCAGCGGTGTCAGCCTGTAGTACTTGCGCCTGCCGCCCGGACCCTGTTCATCTCCCCAGTACCACTCGATCCACTGGTTCTTTTCCAGGCGCTTTAGGGAGAGATAGAGCGTTCCTTCCTTTAGCTCAAACCTGTGGTTGCTCTTTTCGCGGATTGCCTTGGCCAGCTCGTAGCCGTACATTTCTTTTTGCCGCAAAAATGAAAGGATCAGTGTGTCGAGATGTCCTTTTAAAACTTCTTTGTTTATTTCCAAAGCCTCAAAGCCCCCTTCCATTTATTATAGAGTAATTATATTATAATATACTCTATAATGCAAGGTATTTTCATAAAAAATAATTTAAACTAAATTCCCGCAGGAAAAAGATTAATCCCGCCACAGTTCGGACAGGGGGATGCTGAGCCCGGGGAAATCCGGGTGAGTGACGGTTTCTTCATCCATGCCTGAAGCAGCCAGTATATACTCTCCATCATGAGGGGCCAGGCATTCGATGGTTTTTTCATAAGGATCCACCAGCCAATAGTGCTGAATTCCTGCTTCTTGATAAACCCGGCGCTTGCGGAGCCGGTCCTTGCGGCGGCTGGTTTCAGAGATAATTTCCACTACCAGCAGTGGGGCGCCATCGATCCGGGTTTCCTTGATGATGTCCTTTTGTTCTCCGGAGATGTACATGATGTCGGGTTGAACAACTGTGAATTCATTTAGGGTTAAGTCCAGCGGCGCATTAAAGATTTCTCCCAAGGGGTCTGTCCGGCGTAAGTATACAAGGAGAATGTAGCCGAGTTCACGCGAAACCCTTTGGTGCAGTGTAAATGGGCTTGGTTCTTTAGTCAATTCGCCGGCCAGGATTTCATAACGGCATCCCGGTTCTTCGGATAACTTCAGGTAGTCCTGGTAGGTAAATCTCTTGGCTCCGGAAATGTATTCGGGTGTTCTTTCCCGGACCCCGGTGCCGGCAAGAGCTGCCAGAACTTCCTGGAGGTTGTAGCGATACTGCCTTTCTCCCAGGGTGATATAAGGTATTTTATTGTTTCTGGTATAGCGCCAGATCGTCTCTACTGAAAGCCCCAGGGCATCGGCCAGAGCCTGGGCGGTAATAAGATTTGTTGTTTTCATCTATTTCACCTTGTCCATATTTCACCACATATAACAACCGGAATCAATTATAGTCAACTGATGACAACTAAAAACCTCGCCCCAAGATTGATTAGGGCACAGAATACCGTTTATGATGGCGGCAAAAGCCAAGAGCGTGCAACAAAAGCTGTAGAATAAAAAGGAAGGGCTCCCTGCATTTTGTTTTCCGGAGGGGCTCAAGTAAGTGAAGCCGGTGGCATCCCGGAGTCTGTTTACCTGCACAATGAAGCAATAAAGTTCGGAGTACCCACGGATTCTATACTACTTGAAACCCAATCCAGGCATACAAAAGAAAATGTCTTGAAATCATTAGCTGTTCTTGACCGCGCAATAGGACTGCAAAACATTAGTACCTTACTTGCGGTCAGCATCCCCTGGCATATGAGAAGATGCACCTTGATGCTGAAAACATTCATGCCGCCCCGGTACAATTTTATCTGGTGCCCATGCCAAAGAGAATTTGGGCAAAGGGACAACTGGCATGAAGATCCTTCTGAGAAAAGGGGACAAACAACAAAATTATCCCTGGCGCCCTCTGTATTTTCCGGCACAGCTGTCTTTGCGGCCCGTTATGGAATAATAAACCGGAATAGTAATTGATTTGCTTGTGTGATATTACATGGCTGAAGAAGCTATGGTTATTATCGAACCGGGGGCTGTTTCCGACTGACAGTTGCATATTGTTTGTTCCGCAAATATTTATGTTCCGGGAAAGTCCTCGAATTCCACCGGGTCATATTTTTTTGCTGTCAGTGCTGCCAGCACAATGGAGGCGGCGACAAGCAGGACCACCAAAGCCTGTGGAGGCAACAGCCTGTCAAGTGTCAGACTGAGAAATGTTCCCGAGAGCAGGGTAACGGTTAGCATTATGCCTATGGCTTTAAGCGTGTCCTTAAGCCCCAGTTCTCTCATAATAACGGCAAAGGTTGCGGCACAGGGGAAATACAGGGTCAAAATAAGGGCGGTGATGGTTAATTGGGCAGGAGTCAGAGTTAACGCTTCCAGAAGGGCAACGGCAACGTCCTTCCGCAGAAAACCGATCATCAACGTAGACGTTACTGTCTCCGGCAGGCCCCACAGCCCACTGATTACGGGGGCAATAAGGCGCGCTATCCAGTTAATTACTCCAAGGGCATGCAGAAGATCGACCAGCAGAATGCTTCCGAAAACGAAAGGTATGGCTTCGGTTAGGAAAGCCGTTACTCTCATTTTCAGTTTCTTTAACTGCACCGATGCCCGTGGCAGGCGGTAGGGGGGAATTTCCATCAGAAGCGAAGGCGTATGCCCTTGGATAAAACAGTTGCCGAATATGCCAAGCACCGTCCAGATAAAAAAGAGAAAGGCAAAAACCAGCAAAAGGTAGGAGAGCCCGTGTTTCCCCACCAGGCCGATGATGATTGATGATTGGGCCATGCAAGGAATTCCTATGGCCATTATGGTTGCGGCAATAAACTTTTCCCTGCGGCTTTCCAGGTTGCGCAGGGCCAAAACCCCCGGGACATTGCAGCCGAAGGCCAGAATTAGTGGAACAACGGCAAAACCGTGCAGGCCAATGCGGTGCATTATCCGGTCCATCAGAACGGCCAAACGCGGCAGGTAGCCAAAATCTTCCCAGAAGCCAAGGATAAAATAAAAGATGGAAATATAGGGGAGGACAACGCCAAAGGCCACATAAACCCCGGTAGTTAAAAGCCCGAGTGATTCCTCCAGGTTGATTGTGCCGTCAATTAATTTACCGATTAGAACGTCATGAAAAAGGCCTTCTCCTCCCAGAAGAGGGCTTAATTTTTCGATAAGCGGCAGATACCACCGTGTCAGCAGTAATTCTATAATGCCAATTAAAAATTCACCGATGAATATAATCAAAAAAATAGAAACAAGCAAAACCGCGACACCGGTTAAAAAGCCGTATACAGGGTGAAAGCTCATATTTTGCAGATGTTCAAGGAGAGTCGGATGACGGTGGCGCAGAGTCTGAACTTCCCGGATGACAGTACCTATTTTTTCCCAGCGCTCATCCGCTTTGTCAATTAAAAAAGGAGGGACGCGGGCTTCTTTCAGACGGTCAACCATCGTTTTCAGTCCCTCACCGGTAACGGCGCTAACCGGGATAACGGGCACCCCCAGGATGCTTTCCAATTTTCCGGTGTTGATTCCAATTCCTTTCTGTTTGGCTTCATCCCAGAAATTCAGGGCAACCACCATTGGTTTCCGGCAGGCGGCCAGCTGCAGTGTGAGATTTAAATTGCGTTCCAGATTGGTGGCATCCAGTACATTAATAATGACGTCTCCATAATTAAGCATTTTCCGGGCAACTTGTTCCGCCTCGCAGGTTGGTTCCATGCTGTACATGCCCGGAACGTCAATAATTTCATGCCGGTCTTCCCCTTTTCCCATGTAGCCGCGGTAAAACTCTACAGTTGTGCCCGGGTAGTTGGAGGCGGTCACATTCAAGCCGGTTAGCTGCGAAAAAACCAGGCTCTTGCCGACATTAGGGTTGCCGACGAGAAGAATCTTCACATTCCTCCACCTCCACCCAGATCTTTTGCGTTTTCCCGTATCCTATTGCCAGTTCGCTGCCGGCTACGCTGATAATTGAAGGCCCGTGGCCAAAAACAGTATTTTTCTTTGTTACAGTAACTCCGGGCAAAACTCCCATGGCTTCCAGGCGCTGTTTTATCCCCAAACCCCCGTCAATTCTTACCACCCGCCCACTCAGACCTTGGGGAAGGTCGGACAGCGGCAGTATTTGTTTGTTCCCCATTACCTTTCACCTTCATTTCTGCAAATGCTGAATCATTTGTCCGGCAATGAACTGCTCTAAAGAACAAAGAAAAAGGAAGTAAAAAGCTCTATCCCGCTTGTTATTGCACAAAAGTTAGGAATATCTAACATCCAAAATAGCACTTCTGTTTTTACTTGTCAAGTAAGAATTATTAAAACTTTGCCATTGCCGTTTTCAGTTCTTTTACAGGAAAATAACTCACAACCCGGCAGGCATAGGCAGGGGATTTAAAACCCGTTGCCGAAAG
>DGEC01000103.1:0-43252 GCA_002385745.1 Firmicutes bacterium UBA3936 | reverse complement strand
TATATAAAGATTGATATAGAGGAGGTACATACATGGTTGAATACGGTTCGGAAGTTTATCATGACTACAGCATGCCGGTGCAGATTGAAAAAAAGGGTATTGCCACGGCAAAAACAATTAGTGAAGCTGAACGTGAAGTTAAGGTGATACGCGAAACGGACGTTATTGTGGTCGGCGGGGGGCCGGGCGGCATTGCAGCCGCAGTGTCGGCAGCAAGAAGCGGAGCCGGTACGATTCTCATTGAAAGATACGGTCATCTTGGCGGCATGTCTACCGGCGGTTTGGTAAATATTATCCCGAATTTAAGCGATATTTACGGGGAGCAGTTAATAGGCGGTTTTTGCCAGGAAGTTATAGACAGGCTGGCTGCGCGCGGTGCAGCGTGCTTCCCTGAGAAACGCTTTTGGGGTAAAAGTGAGAAAGAGGTTGTCGATACATACCTTAAAGCAAATATGATGCATTTTTATATCAGGAAAAACAAAGAGGGAAAATATGTCGTATTGTATACGGCAGTCATTGACCCGGAGGTTGCCAAGGATGAGATGAACACGCTGGTTTTGGAAGCCGGGGCTGAACTGCTCTTGCATACCTGGGTGACGGAACCCATAATGGAAGGCAATACAGTCAAGGGAGTTATCGTGGAAAACAAATCGGGGAGGCAGGCGCTCCTCGGCAAAGTTGTGATCGACTGCACAGGCGACGGGGATCTTCTGCCGGGAACCGGGACCGAAACAACGGACTATATGGTGCCGGGCTCCAGAATTGCCCAGTTTGGCTTTGTTTACTGGCTTGCCAATGTCGATCTCAAAAAATATGATGACTTTGTAAATTCCGAGCCGGAAAAGTATGAAGAAGTGACCCTGGAAATAATTGACATGGGGGGTTGGCCGTACTTCTGCAGGGGACTGCTCAAACAGCAGGAAGGTGTAGTCTGGATCCATCGTCTGATAGGTTCTTTACATCAGACGGATGCGGAAGAGATGACTTATGTTGATGTGAAAACAAGAAATCAGTCCGTCAGGACCTGGGAACTCTTGCGCAAATACATGCCGGGCTTTGAAAAAAGCTTCATCATGCTTACAGCGCCGCAGCTTGGCACATCCGGAGGGCGCAGAATCGTCGGCGAATATTTTCTTACCGCAAAGGACATAGATACGGACCGGCCCTTTGATGATACAATTGCCATTTTTGCAGATAACGACCGCGGCGAGATGTCGCTGCGCTATCCCAGGACCTATATTCCTTACCGGTCACTGATACCGAAGGAAACGGAAGGACTGCTTGTAGCCTGCCGCGCCTTTTCCGCCGATCACGAATTCAGTGAGTTTTTTAATCTAATCCCGCACTGCATGTGTTTCGGTCAGGCGGCCGGGACGGCAGCCGCCCTTGCCGTAAAAGAAGGTACCGGTGTCAGAAGTGTTGACTTTGCCGCATTAAGAAGCGAATTGCTGAAACAGGGAGCCATTCTTCTGTAAGCAAAAAGACGGTTTTGCGGCTGTGCAGGTTTTATACTAATATGTATGATGTTTGAAAGGTTGGGATTTAGAAGTGTTTGACCATGAACAGCTTTTATAGAATAGGGTAGCAATGGAGAAAGGGTGTACTGTATTGAGCAGGGAGTATGAAAGAGAAACCGCAAGCCCGGACCTTGTCTTTATGGATGGCGAAATTGCGCAGGTGTATTACCCCTGGCGAAGGTTTTTGTCCAGGATGCTTGACCTTGGCATTTACAGAGCCCTGTGGGCGGTTTTGCTTATGTTTGTCTTCAACGTCAATCTTGTGCACAGGGGCAGCTTGGGAAGGCTGGATTAATTGGTCCAATTACAAGACACACATGATTCTGGCCGCACTGTCCTTTGCTGCCTCCCAGGAGGAAGCAGGTTTGTTTTCATCCAGACGGATAGCCAAGTAAATCGAACAATATTCCTTTGAGAGTTTTGAGTTTTCCGAATACAGCGTTGAGATTGCCTGTCATGTTAAATATTCTGGGTATATAGATGTACCGGGCTACTTGCTAACTGACGAAGACGCAGCAGATAATTATTTCCGATTGCAGTTTTCTTTAAACAAGCTGAAGTAGTCCGGATGTACTGCTGCCTTCTGCAAAGGAGTTCATGACTAAAGAAAAAGAAAAGAAGCCCTGTAGCGGGCTTCTTGGTTTTTATACTGTTGAACCGGATTTTGGATTATTGTCCAGGCGTACAGTGGTTAATTCCCGAAAGACATTGCCGAGTTTTACGGGGTATACTCGTAGTTAAACTCTGTGCCGTTGCTTGCCACACCGGTGACCGTGGTGCCGTCAATCGCATACCACGCCGGGCAGTTTTTGGGGAAATCCCTGGATTCGCTGCCTGTCAGGGCTGCGGGCTTTTCAGTGTTATAGGCAAGACCTATAGCACCGCCTTCTTCATGTACAACGATTTGATATAGTTCAGTGACAGTGCCGCCTTCAAGAGCATAGGCCTGCCCGACATAGCCATACGGCATCTTTTGATACTCATAATAAACACCGTCATCTTCACCTGAGGTTACCCGGCAGACAAGCTTATCTGCTTTTGCATCGTACGTGCCATTAAACCGATATTTTGTACCGTCTTCGGCTGTATAGCTTAACGCACTTTGATTGCCGCTTCCCTCGTACTCTATATCTGTGGCGCCCATGAACCTCATGCCGCTCATAACCGCTTCCGGCTCAAGACCTATGAAGCCGGCAGGCATTACCAGTAAATCAACCATTGCCACACCCATCAGATTCAATACTTCCATTCCCAAATCGGGATTGCTTGACAGGGCGTCCACGAGAAGGGTGGAGAGGGTGCCTTTTGCCTCGACATATGCGGCAAACGAATCGGATGCCGTGCCAATCTTGGGCGCGGCCGGCTCTTCTTTTTGCCCCGCAGCGTTCTCGCCAGATGCGTCCGGCTCGTTTTCTTCGCCTATGCTTACTTCACCCTCCTGCTCTGCACCGGGACCTTCCGGTTTATTGCCGGCATTATTGTCCTTGCCGCAGCCAACCTGAAATAAAATCAGCAACACGGCTATAATTAATGCAATTATCTTCAACCTTTGCTTGTTAGCACCGAATAGCAACATGCACAACACTCCTTTTTTTACTGTGCCTTTTTATATTTTCTCCGGCACGTTAGCGGGCCGGGGCTTGAAAGCTCCCGGCACCTACTGGATTAGAGTTTGAAAAAAAAGATTGTTCTGTTTGCATACCTGTGTTATTGTAAGAATAAAGGTATGGCAAATTCCTGCTCATGGCTTACTCTGGCAGGCTTGGGTTAAAGGGCTGCCCGATGACTGTTATTCATTAAACTTTTCTAAACTGATTGTGAGAAATTTATCTGGAATATAGTAAGAAACGGCAACAGTTGCTTTATCGTCTAAGTAAGCAAAATAGCTCTTATTATTATCTTCGTCTAATATGATTGCATCATTTACAAAACCTTCCTTTTCCAGTGTTTTGACGTATTGATCATAATCTTTTTCAGAAATATCATTGATCGTAATAATACAGGCATCAGCGGAATTCATAACAGACGCAATTTCCCCTTTGTTTAGCTTGGGAAGCATGGCTGCTGCCTGGTCTTCCGGCCACTTGGCCGAGCCTATTGTTAATTTTTCACCGTCTTCACCGGTAATAGTGAACGCTCCTTCGTTGAGATCAATATCCGCACCGTCAGTAACTTTATTAATAATTCCTTCTGTGATTTCTCTGCTTATTTTTTCCTTAACCCCGCAGCCGGTAGCAATTGGCAGCAGCATTAACAGACAAACCACGGGAACAAAGACTTTTTTCAAAGCTAAAACACCTCTTAACAGTATAATCCCTGGCCGCAGATTATTTTAGCAGTCTGTATTTTCCGATTACCGGGAGCTCTTTGGCTTTGCCGCTTAACCCGTTGATTAAACCTATAAGGAATAATACAAAAACTAAAATACCAAAGAAAGGCAAAAGTATCCACCCAATAACCGGAATGATGGTTAAGATAATGTTGCCTGCTATAGCAAGGATTAAAAGTAGTAAAGCTTGATTGGCATGGAACCGGCCAAACTTTGAGTCCGGGCAGGCGATCAGGGGCAGGAAAAAGAGAATATAAGAAAGTCCTGCAATCACCTTGTTCTTCTCAATATCGGCCGGATCAAAACTGGCGCTTTCTGGCACATTTAAATCTGTCACTGCATAACTCCTCCTTATGTTTTTATAGTATTATTATACTGTCACTATCATTGTAGTAAGCTTTATTCTTTTTGTAATCACCCCAGGGGTGAATTTGCGAAAAAGAAAGAAATATTCTGTAATATACTTACAAATATGTGAGTTTTTAAGCGACGGGACGGTGGCTGAAGTGTTTAGAAAATTTGCCGTCATATTTGTTTTGCTGTTGTTTTTAACAGCCGCCCTAACGGGTTGCGGAACACTAGGCAGGGCAAACAAAATTGCCAGCATCAGCCTGTGGCATAATTACGGCGGGCAATTAAAGGAAACAATGGATAGCATGATTGATGAATTTAATGAGACGGTAGGGTTGGAGGAAGGAATTATTATAAATGTTACCTCTATTTCAGGCAGCGCTTCCATCCACGAAAAGCTTCTGATGGCTGCCAACCGTGATCCCGGTGCCCCGTCTTTGCCGGATATAACTACGGCTTACCCCAAGACAGCATTCATGCTGGCGGAAAAAGGGCTGCTTGCCGATCTGTCCAGGTTGTTTTCCCAGGAAGAGTTATCCGCCTATGTGCTGGCTTTTTTGCAGGAAGGATTGCTGGATAATAAGCTTTATGTCTTTCCGACCGCCAAGTCTACGGAAGTATTGTTTCTGAATAAAACCATTTTTGATCGCTTTGCAAAAGATACCGGTGTAACGGTCAATGATCTGCAGACATTTGAAGGTATTAAGAGGGCAGCCGACTTATACTACAAATGGTCGGGCGGGAAAATGTTTTTTATGGCCGATTCATTGTTTAATCTTACGTTGAACTGCTACCGGCAGTTTGGTGAGAGCTTTATTCTTGCCGATTCCCTGAATCTGCAGTCTCCTGTTTTTAAAAAAGTATGGGATGTTTATTTTAAACCTGCCGTGCTGGGGCACACGGCAATTTTTGACGGTTATGCCACCGACCTTGCCAGAACCGGAGATATTATATGTTCAGTGGGTTCAACGGCGGGAATATCCTTTTTCTCTTCCACAGTTACGTATCCGGATAACACCTCGGAAACGGTTGATTGGACTGTCCTGCCGTATCCTGTTTTTGAGGGCGGGGGAAAGGCTGTAGTGCAAAGAGGCGCCGGCATGAGCATTATTAAATCTGGTCCGGAGACAGAAAAAAAAGCGGCCGTTTTCCTGGAGTGGTTTACGCGGCCTGAAAATAACATCCGCTTTGTTGCCTCTACCGGCTATCTGCCGGTAACAAAGGAAGCATTTAATCAGATTATGCACGGCGAATACGAAGCGGATGATGACAAAATTTCTGAACTGCGCAACATTACAAAAGCAATGCAGGAAGGCTACGAATTCTACATCCCCCCTGTGGTGGAGGGGCTGGATGGGCTGCAAAGCCAATACGAGAGCAGCTTTAGAGCAGCAGCTGCAAATGCAAGTGCTGCCTACATAAAAAGCAATGATCCTGAGGCTGTGGAAAGCATAGTAGAGAACGCCTATAATGAATTTGTCCAGAACATGACTGCTGTTGCCGGGGCTGATTAGCGAGTGGGGAATATTATTAATGTTCTTAGTAAAAAGATCCTACAAATGAAGCCAACCGGAATGCCGATGGCAATCCGTCTTTCTTTGTTTTTAGCTGTACTGGTTGTGACCATTATTATAGGTGTGCTAATCGTTTTGGTCATGACCGGCACCCTTACCGCCGGACTGACCAATAATGAAAGCATAATTGCCAGGCATTTAAACGACATATCCAGAAATATTGCTCAAGAGTATGGCCGCCTGGCAGTAGAAACCATCAATTTTCCCAAGGAATTGTCCCATAGCATTGATGAGTATGTAGCCCAGTACGGCATTGCCGCTGCGGAAATTGTGGATCATCCTGAATTGCTGGAAGACATAATCAGCCATGCATTTGAAAAAGTTAAATTGTTTTTGCTCACGGCAAAGGCCAGCGGCTCTTTCATTATTTTGGATGCGACAATAAACCCCAGGCTTCCCGGCAGCGAAAACTCCCGTGCAGGCTTGTATCTGAAAAATATGGAGCCTAATATTATCAGTGCATCATCTCCCAACATCACTGTTTTTCAAGGCTTTCCGTCTGTCGGCCGCAGCAATTCTCTTTCTTTGCACTCCCAGTGGCGTCTGGAATTTGACATAACGTCTGCAGAAAACTATAAAAATACAATAGCAACAGCAGCCGCAAACCCTAACACATCCCTTTCCAGGCTGTATTACTGGAGTACGCTGACTTTGCCGCAGACCAGCGAGAAGATTATGGTTTGCATGGCGCCGCTCCTTGATGCAGGGGGCCGTGTTTACGGAGTCTGCGGCCTGGAAATCAGCGAAATGCTGTTTAAAATGTCTTTTATGCCAAACGACCCGACCTTCAAGCGTATGTTCAGTGCCCTGGTGCCGGTAAGCGGCGAAACAATGGAGCTTTCAGCGGCCATGATTGCCGGCGGGTATTCGGTGCGCAGCATTACCAAGGACAATATTACACGTATTTCTCCTATAAAGCGCTGTGCATTACAGTTGTACAGGACCGATTCGCAGGATTCGTTCATTGGTCTGGATACTACTGTCAATATGTATCCCAACAATTCCGTTTACGCGGACAATCAGTGGGCTGTGGCCATCTTCGTGCCGGAAGAGGACATTATCACCTCGGTAATCCGTCTTAACCATAATTTGTTTGGACTGCTTTTGCTGTTGTTTCTTTTCGGTATCCTGTTTTCGCTCCTTTTGAGCAATAAATACCTGGAGCCTATTCAAAAAGGCCTTGCCCTGGCAAAATCAGTTGACCACAATAATGCGCCGCAGACAAAAGTTCCTGAAATAGACGAGCTAATTCAATTTTTAAACCGGCATCACAAAGAGATATATGAAAAGGCGCTTCAGAAAGATCTTTCTTTTGCCATATTGGACGAATTTATTGAAAAAACAAAAACACTGTCTCCGGCGGAGCGGAAGGTGTTCAACCTTTATGTGAAAGGTTGCAAAGCCAGAGAAATTGCCGACAAACTGTTTCTGAGCATTAATACAATTAAAACCCACACGAAGCACATTTTTGTGAAACTGGATATAGCCTCCCGTAAAGAACTGAACCTCTATATCCGGATGTTAAAAGAGATTGGAAAAGAAATAAATACGTGAAATATATTGATTTGCAAAGCAAAAAGCGGCAGCTCCCACAGCTGCCGCTTTCAGTATAAAAAAACTTATTGACATATGCTTGAAAGACGGGTAAGATTTTCTTAGAAACAATATGAGCATAAGCCCTAAATAACCGAGAAATATTTCTTGCAGTACCGGTAAGTGTTTGTATCAATTTCGTTGTTGAATACGCAAACATATGGTGGGGGAAAAACTAGGTTAGGAACCAGGGAAAAGGAGGATCGAAATGACTTACGAAATTCGCTTATCTGTTTTAAGCCCTGTAGCCGAAGGACAAAAGCTGGCAATGCCCGGGCATGCTCCGCTTTCGCTCGCCGAACGCCTGGATACACTGGAGAATAAAACAGTGTACCTGGTTGATACCGGCTATGGCGGCAGCGCCAAATTTATGGTACAACTGCAGATGTGGTTTGAGAAAAACATGCCCACGGTTAAAACCGTCAGGAAAAGAAAATCAGGCCATGTATTTATGGAGGACGAAGCAAGCTCAATTCTTTGGAACGAGATTAAAGAAAAAGGTGACGCGGTTGTCCTTGGTGTTGCAGGGTGACCCGGCTGTATAGCGGCAGTTGCTGCATCAACGGCCAGGCTGGAAAGTGAGTATCAGATTCCTGTAGCACCCATTTCCACCCAGCCGTTTAAGAGTTTCGTGGAAAATGACCCACCGGGTTCGCTGCTGAATATTATCTATACCCCGCATCCTGTAGCCGGAGCTTCACCGGAAACCCTTGATGAATATATTACCGGCCCCGACCCGGAAACAGGCAAACCTGTCATTGAAGAAATTATTGACTTTCTGACAAAACCGCAAAGCCTAAAAAAACCGGCGAAAGAAGCGGTTTCTTCTCAAAGCGGCAAACCGGTGTTGCTGGGGCCCGATACGGAGGAAAACCTCCAAGATCTCTTCTACGAGAACGGCTGGACGGACGGCAACCCCATTATCCTGCCAACCAGGGAACGGGTAGAAAAAATGCAGACGGGCACCTGCGCCGATCCGGACGAAGTGGTTGCCGAGGTATTCATTATGGACACAAAGGAACTGATCAGGCCTACAGTAACCAATATTGCGGTAATCGCAGTTATGGCCGGTGCAAAGCCGGAACACTTCCCGGTAATTTTAGCCATTGCTTCCACGGGACAGTCGTCCCTCATGCCTTCAACAACACATTTTGAATCCATGCTTCTTGTCAACGGCCCTATTGCCCGGGAAATAGGCATGAATTCCGGACTTGCCGCCTTCAGTGCAGTGAACAGGGCAAACTCCGTAATCGGCAGGGCCTGGACTCTGATGAGCCACTGCTGGGGATTTGCCCGTCCCAAAACAACCTTGTGGAGTTCGCAGGGCAACAACCATACCTATAACAATATGTGCGTGGCGGAAAACGAGGAAGAGAGCGTCTGGGAACCTTTTCATGTACAAAAGGGCTTTAAGCGGGAAGAAAGCACAGTCAGCATTTTCAGGGGCTGGACGATGATCAACAGTTCCGGCGCCGCTGCAAACCGCTCCGTAACAGAAGAACTGAACATTCTCTATGGAACCATACCGCCTGTTGGTTCAAATGCAACCATAATTCTTGATCCCCTTGTTGCCAGGGACTTAAAGGAAAAGCAGGGCTTTGCCACCAAAGAAGACTTTGCCCGCCACCTGTCGCAAAACATCAAAATGACGGCCGACAGATACTGGAAAAATGATTTTGTGGATATGCTTGTCGGCTCCGAGGCGGACAAAGGCGTGGAACCGTATGCCACATGGAGAAAGGCTGCTCCGGATGAGCTGATTGCTCCCTATCACCGGCCGGAAAACATTAATATTATTGTTGTCGGCGGCGGAACCAGCCCCTTGTTCAAAGCAGCTGACTACGGTCATATCACGACTGTGTCTATTGACAGGTGGATGCCTGCATGGGCGGTCGATGAATGTGCGGACGGCTCCTGCGGCCTGCCCGATGACTTTGATGACTATAATGACTAGTATGCAGTGAATAAAGCAGCCGAAGAAAAGAAAGAACTCAGGTCTGTCCTGGGTTCTTTTTTGTAAATTTATGGACACTTGGCAGCTTTTATTCGTTATACGGGTAGAGAAGGAGGGAGAGGTTAGTGATTGCCGAGCTGTATAAAGATTTTTATGATCAGCTGCTGTGGTTTTGCCTGAACCTCTCCAATAACAACCGGCCTCTGGCTGAAGATATTGTGCAGGAGACCTTTATGCGGGCGTTGGAGAAGGCACATGTATTAAACGGTTTGAAAAAAGTACAATGCCGGGCCTGGTTGTACAAAACGGCAAAAAACGTTTTTATTGACTGGATGCGGAGGGCTGCAGTCAAGCCGGAGAAGCACTTATATTATTCAGTCGAAGATGATTTGAGTGAAGTTATGGTGAGGATGCTTTGCAATGAGCTGCCGGCCCAAGAAGCGGCATTGTTTTGGCTGAGACACATGGAAGGATATAATTCTACGGAACTGGGCGAGATGTTTAATCTGGCGCCATCAACGGTGCGCACTAAATTGGCATGTGCCAGGGGCAGACTGGTAAAGTTGTATTTTGAGTCAATTAGGAAAGGGGAATATTAAATTGCAGAAGAGAAAACTTTTTGTTAACACTACATCCTGTGATGCCAGGTTTATTACGGAGGCCGTCCTGGAACAATATGAGAGTGTGACAATTAATGCGGCGGTTATAGCTGTAAGCGCGGAAGCAGCAGAGTTGATGGCAAAATACCAAGTTAACATGAATGCCGCTGATATTATTAAATTGCCTAAAGAAGCCGAAATTTTGTTTATAGCCGGTTACTATGAACTTAATGCAGGAACAGTATTTACAAAACCGGTTGTGTTGATTGTCAACGGCAGTCTGAAAATCAGCCCGGATGTATCGCAGCAAGCCTTTGAGAATATTATTAAAATTACTGTAAACGGAGATGTTGAATGCCCTGCAGATTTAAAGATATTGCCGCCGTTAATAGTAAATGGAACGATGGAGGTTTATCCGGGGGACGCAATAAAGTTAAAGGACAATTTTGTCGTGGATAAAAGCTTCGCCATAAGGGCAAAAGGGAAAAAATATTATGCAAAAAGGTCCATAGCTATGCTGGACAGTAGCCTGGATATCGCCGCACTGGCAGAAAGAGGGGTTACTTTTACTACAAAGAAGGCATTTATCGCAGAAGACATATTTGAAGCGGCAGTTCCTTTGTTTGCTGAAAATGTCGATCTGATAATGATCCCAAGCGGCTACGCTTATGTAAAAAGCTGCGTGTTGAATGATAAATTGCTAAGCAAGTACGGAAACAAACTCTTTATTGACGGGGATTTAACCGTGAACAGCGAAAGTGAAAGCACACTTGAAAGCTTGTCCGGCGCAATTATCGAAGGCACCGTAATTACTGCTAAAAAGTATAAAGACATCATCCTCAAAAAAGACATCGAGTTTAAGGAATTGTGGCCGGTTAACGGGACATTCATTAAGGACAGAGGGATTCTGCATCTTGACAAGAGAACGGTAGAGAAAAGCGAGGAGGGAATAACGGTTCTTAATTGCGGCGTTGTTTACCTTGCCGGGGACATAACACCTGATGAAATTGAGGCAAAATTAGAATTTATCGGCTGCGGGGCAGTATGCTGCCAAGCTGAACAGAGGGGAGCGGTTGAACTGGTTTCGCAAAATATAGGAGTTATTACAGATTCCGGCAAGGATAAATTAAAAGAAGAGCCGCCCGATGCTAAACCACTGGCTGATGATGAGCAAAATGTTGTCAAGATATCGGCCGCAAGCTACCGCTTTTAACACTTGTTTTTAGCATTTAACCAATAAGCGTCTTGCAATTTTTTGTTCCATATACCAGACATAAAGGTACTTGATGTAAACTTCTGACAAACCGCCGTGTGCCAGGCCGGCATGTACGGCAGTGCAGGATAGGAGCGGCTAAAAGCCTCTCCTATCTTAATTCGAGAAAAAATTGTTTGCTTTGGGGACATATCAAGAGAATTTTTTAGAATATATAAATTACCTGCTACAACGGCCTTCTTCTTGATACGGCCCTGGCCAAAAACTGGCATGATTTTCTCACAGTTGTTAAGCTGTTTGTCGCTGTTGCACTGTTTGTACTGTTGCTGTCTCAAATACGGTTCCTGCTTTCTGCCTATACGGCAGAAAAGATTGTCTTCAACCTGCGCAGGATATTACAGACAAGCTCGGCACAGTGGATTATGCGGAGCTTGAGCGCAGGCACAGCGGAGCTCTTATAAACAATAGCCTGCCAGGCCTTTTTTTCAGCATAATCAGTATGATTTTCACCCTTGTGTACCTGTTTTTTATCTCCTGGAGGGTAATTATTCTGGGCCTGATTCTGGGTCCTATTATACTGTTTTTAGCCAGTGTCATGGGCAAGCCGTTGGGGGAGGCGTCGCGGAAGTATCAGGAAAACCTGGCCGGAGTAAATGCCTTGGCCCAGGACGCGACGGGAGGCATTGCAATCAGCAAGGCCTTTTTGCTTAAGAATTATTTGAGTACCCGTTTCCGCAGCCGCGCTGTTTCTGCCGCGAAAGCTGCAGTTGATTTGGCTTACCTAAACGGACGCCTGCAGGCTGTAATGCCTGACTAACAATATTAATGCAGCCGGCGCGGTTTTTGGCAACTTCTTTTTCTCTCTAATTTCCCAGGTTATCATGCTGCTTGGCGGTATTGCCTATCTTTTAATTATCAGCAAAAGACTGCTTGTACTATAATAATCGGAGTTTTGCCTCTGATTTTCAACTACCTTACGGCAAAGACCCTGCAGAAATTAAGTATTAAAGCCCAGCAGAACCTGGAAGAGCTCAACTCCCGGCTGAAGGATATGCTAAACGGCATGATTATTGTCCGTTCTTTCAATTTGGAAAAGCAGATTTCCGGCATTTATCGCCGGGCAAATATAAAAAACCTGCAGACAAGGCTGAAGCGCAACGGATTAAGTGCAATCATCAGTACGATCTGCTTACCCGAGAATTCGGATACAATAAAAAATAAAAATTAACCAAAGTGAAATGTTAATTAGTTATGAGTATACGGCGGCGTCACTTAAGTTATGAGATTTGTCGGGACTTTTATGCTCCTAACAATAATGGAGGAAGCAAATGATAATAACTTTTTCTAAACTTGGATCTGTCGGGGACGAGCAAATAACATATGTAGTGATAGTCTCAAGATACAACGGTAAATGGATACTGGTATGGCATCAGAAACGTGATGCTATGGAGATTCCGGGGGGACGCCGGGTAGCTTTTGAAAAGCCGGAAGAAGCTGCCCGGCGTGAATTGTTTGAGGAAACAGGGGCAAATGAGTTGAGTTGATTCCGGTTTGTACTTACTCAGTTGATAATAATGAAAAAATAACATACGGGAATCTTTATTATGCCGAGATAAAAACGATGGGGGAATGACGGCTGGGTCTGAAATAAAAGAAGTTTGTTTTTTTCCGGATTTCCCGGAAGAAAACCTGGCATATCCTTTGATTCAGCCATTGTTGCATAAAAAAGTGGAGGAGTTTCTGAAACATTTGTCCTCTAATCATAATTAAAAGCTGGCCTTGGGAAAGACCAGCTTGTCTTATAATAAGGCAACACTTGTGAACATGCATTTACTGGGCAAACCTAATGTTTTGTTTGGCTGATAAGGTCCTCCAGGAGGGAAAGATGCTGTGTATCTTCCTGTAAAATATTCTGAATCAGTTTTTTGCTGTCACTGTCAAGGTCGCCCTTTGTAATTTCCTTTGCCGCTTCAATGCCCCTTTTTTCCCCTGTGTAGGCGTCCTTAAGGATTGAGTCCAGGTCTTTTTTGTGCAGGCTTTTTAGCTTCAGCATCAATTCGCTTGCCATTGGAATATCATTAACAGGATGTCCGCCCAGGTTCTGAATTTGCTCGGCAATTTTCATGGCATGAAGCTTATGCTCCTGCTGAATTTTTTGCAGTGTTTTTTTAACGTCAGGGTTTTCAACTTGAGTGAAAAAATATTCATAGGACTGAATTGCCATATGTTCGCCCACTAACAGGGTGTTTAACTCATTAACCGTCTTAATGGTTACAGCCCCTTTCAGATCGAAATATTCTGTCTTAGATATGTTTCCCGTCTGCAGTATTATTATCAAAGATACCGTGATAAAAAACGCCGGTTGAAAGGCAGATACTTCTAATTAATAAACTGCAAGAGATATGTGAAGAATAAATTGTTTAAATTATGAATTAGTAGATTGTAGTTGAAATATCTGTTATATTATGTAATAACTTAGAGGCATTCAAAAGTCCCAAAAATCTACCCGATCTTTTTTTAGTTCCAAAAGAGAAGATAGTAGCCGGCCTTTTGGCCGGCGATGTTCGATATGGATGGTTTTTGGCAAAGCAGGCAAACTTCAAACCATTAAGCCGGACGAAGCTCTGGAAGAAGCATTATGCTTTGGGTGGATTGACGGCTAGCCCAAGAGAACAGATGAAAGTAAATACATGAAAAAATTTACTCCCCGGAGAAAAGGCAGCAAATGGTCGGAAAAGAATAAAAAGCTGGTAAAAGCTTTAATGGAAAGCGGCAAAATGACCGAATACGGAATGGCTGCCGTTGAGCAAGCCAAAAAGAGCGGCGCTTGGAACGCGCCCAAAGCCGAACCTATCAGTGATGAGCAGATTGGCCTTTTAATAAGCGCCCTGTCAGGCTCCGAACCGGCGTTGTCTAATTTTCTGAAAATGTCTGCCTCTGTAAAAATGACATATACGGCACTGTATTTGGATGCTAAAAAAGAGGATACCAGAAAAAGAAGGCTGCAAAAGATTATTGAGAGACTTAATGAAAACAAAAAGCCAATGTGAGGAAATGTGGTAAAATAAAAGGAAGCAATCAGAGTGAAGAAACCGGCGCTGCCGAAAGGAGCAGGAGTAGTATGGAGCATCCGGTACTGCAATTGTTTCATCCGCTTATCTGCAGGTGGTTCAGCGAGAAGCTCGGTGAACCGACCGATATTCAGCAAAAGGCCTGGCCGCAGATTGCCCGCGGTGAACATGTGCTGATTACCGCTCCTACCGGCAGCGGGAAAACATTGACGGCTTTTTTATGGGCCCTGCAGCAGCTTATTACCGGGGAGTGGCAGGGCGGAGAGACCCGTGTACTGTATGTTTCACCGCTGAAGGCGTTAAATAACGACGTCCGGCGCAACCTGCTGGGGCCGCTGCAGGAGTTAAAGCAGTATTTTGCCGCCAATAACGAAAAGTTTCCCGCCATACGGGTTCTTACCCGCAGCGGCGACACACCGCAGGACGAACGCCGGGAAATGCTGCGCAGGCCGCCGGAAATCCTGATTACTACACCGGAGTCCTTGAATCTCATCCTCACCTCGAAAAACAACCGCCGGATGCTAAGCGGCATCCGCACCGTTATTTTGGATGAAATCCATGCAGTGCTGGCCACAAAAAGGGGCACTCACCTGATAACGGCAGTGGACAGGCTGGTGCCGCTTGCCGGCGAATTTCAGCGGATAGCCTTGTCGGCAACGGTCAATCCTGTTGCTGCGGCGGCGGACTTCGTGGGCGGCTGGACTTTACAGCGCCGGGGCGACAATTATCATTACCGGAAAAGAAAAGTTGCCGTTTGCCGGGGCGCAGCAAAGAAAAAGTACTTTTTGCAGGTTGATACGGTTACATATGGACAGGCCGGGGAAAAGGACGGCCTGTGGCGGGAATTGGCAAAAACTTTATGTGCCAGGGTCCGGCAGAACAGGTCGACGCTGGTTTTTTGCAATAACCGGCGCCTGGTGGAGAAATTAACCCGCTTTATCAACGACTGCGCCTGTGAAACGCTTGTTTATTCGCACCACGGATCCCTTGCCAGAGAGCTGCGCCTGGCGGTGGAAGAAAAACTGAAGCTGGGCGAACTGAAAGGGATTGTGGCGACAAACTCACTGGAACTGGGAATTGATATCGGTGATTTGGATGAAGTGCTGCTTGTGCAGTCCCCGCCGTCTTTGAGCTCGGCCGTCCAGAGAATCGGCCGGGCCGGCCATAGCGTGGGGCAGGTCAGCCGGGGCACGCTATATCCCGTCTCCGGCATTGATTTTGTGGAGGCGGCGGCAACTTCAATAAATTTATCCTCAACTGAAATTGAACCGCTTCATCCCGTTGAGGCGCCGCTGGATGTGCTGGCCCAGGTGATAGTCTCCATGACAGCCGTTAAAAAATGGAACATAGACGAGCTCTACGCCTTTCTAAAAACAAGCTATCCCTACCGCAAATTATCCCGCAAAAGCTACGAACTGCTTTTGCAGATGCTGGCCGGCCACTATGCGGAGACGCGCCTGCGCGAGCTGAACCCGTGGATAATTTGGGACAGGCTGGACAACACCGTCAGGGCACGTGAGGGGGCGGAGCGCCTGATCTACCTGGGAGGAGGAACCATCCCCGACCGTGGCTATTATAACCTGCGCCTGGCGGATACGAAAGCCAAAATCGGTGAACTGGACGAAGAGTTTGTCTGGGAGCGCAGGTTAAATGACACGTTTCTCTTGGGCACGCAGCTGTGGCAAATTGTCCGGATTACGCACAGTGACGTAGAAGTGGTGCCCGGTGACAGGGCGTTCAACATCATCCCCTTCTGGCGGGCGGAAGAGCAGCAGCGTGACTTTTTCTATGCAGAAAAGATCGGGCTCTTTTTGGAAGAAGCAGACGAATGCCTGAACAGAAGTCCCGGTGAATTTGCCCGCAGGTTGTCTGAAGAATACAACTGGTCGCAGGAGGCGGCGGCGCAGCTTGCGGAATACCTGCTGCGGCAAAAAAGCGCAACGGGCAGTCCACTGCCGCACAGGCACCACCTTTTGATTGAACATATTATTGACCCTGAGAATAAAACGGACGGCAAACAGTTAGTTTTGCACACCTTCTGGGGAGGCAGGGTAAACAAGCCTTTTGCCATAGCCCTTGCGGCTGCCTGGAAAGAAAAATTTAACTGCCGGGTGGAAATCTACTCCAATAACAACAGCGTCATGCTGCAGCTGCCGCATGACTTTCCCCCGCCGGATTTGTTTGCTTTGCTTGATAATGCAAACATTGAAAAGCTTCTGCGCCGGAGTCTTGAAAGTTCCTCCTTTTTTGGCGCCAGATTCCGGGAGAATGCCGGGCGGGCGCTGCTCTTGCCCAAGGCAAGTTTTAAAAAGCGCGTGCCTTTATGGCTGAACCGTCTGAGAGCAAAAAAGCTGCTGGCGGCAGTATCGCGCTTTGCAGATTTCCCCATTCTGATAGAAACCTGGCGCAGCTGCCTTTCCGATGAATTTGATTTGCCTGCGCTGCAGCTGCTGTTGGATGAAATCAGAAGCGGGCAAATCATGGTCAGCGAAACCGCCACCCATGCGCCGTCTCCGTTTTGTGCCGACCTTATCTGGCGGCAGGTCAACAAATATGTGTATGAAGACGATGCGCCTTTTTCGGAAGAACCGTCCCGCTTAAGCGACGAGCTTTTATGGGAACTGCTGGATATGAAACAACAGCCGGAAATACCGCAGGAACTGGTTAGTGAGCTGGATGAGAAGCTTAAGCGTACCGCATTGGGATATTCCCCCGCCGATGAGGAGGAATTTTTGCTGTGGCTGAAAGAAAGACTGTTTATTCCCTTTGACGAGGCGGAAAAACTGTTTCAGGCGCTGGAGCGGGACCATTTAGTAGATATTGATGATTTTCTGCTCAAGCTGGGGGAAAAAGCCGCATGGATTCATTTGCCGCGCGCGGAACGGGCAGGTTTGTGCGCACTGGAAATTTTGCCAAGAATTTGCCGGGCACTGCAGGTTGATTTATCTGCTGTAAACCCGGCACCCCTGCATGAAGCAACTGCGGGCAAGCTGGCAGAAGGATTGAAAAAACTTGCGAGTATGCCGGAAGTTCTGCCAGACGAAGAACGGGAGCGGTATGAGGCGCCGTTTTTTGTCAGCCAGTGGCTGTCGTACTACGGCCCCGTGACTGCGGGGTTTGTGCAAAAAATCTTGGGTCTGACAGCAAAGGCTTGGACAGCTATCAGAGATGTTTTAGTCGCAGAAGAAAGCATTGTCACCTACAGGCAAGCGCAAGAGGGTGAAGAGACACTGTGCGACAGGGAGAATATGGAGCGCCTGCTGCGGATGGTAAGACTCGCGCGCCGTCCCCGGTTCCAGGCCCTGCCTGTTGACAAGCTGCCGCTGTTTTTGGCCGTTCACCAGGGTGTTGCGGAGAAGGGGAGTACGCTTGCAGACCTGCAGCAAAAGCTGGAGCCCCTATTGGGCTATGTTACCCATGCCGGGCTTTGGGAGGAAGCAATTTTGCCGGCGCGCATGGAACCGTACTGCTGCGCCTGGACGGACAGCCTGCTGCAGACAAGCGACCTGATTTGGTTTGGCCGGAGAAACAGGAAAATTGGCTTTTGTTTTTGGGATGACCTGCCGTTATTCCCTTTAGCGGAAAATAATAAGCAAAAAGAAGAGAGGGGAGAAGCGGTGTCGCTTTTCCCCGACCCTGAGGGCAGGTATGATTTTCTGACACTTTGCCGCAATTCCGGATTGAGTTCGGAGGAACTAACACACCGCCTCTGGGAGCATGTCTGGCGGGGTTATGCGGCAAATGACAGCATTGCCGTACTGCGCATGGCAATACTGAACAACTTTAAAGCGTCACCACTGGATGAAGGCCGCCGTTTCAGCCGCCGCCGGGGGTTTAACCGCTGGGCTGCCACGCGACCGTTGCAGGGCAACTGGTATCTTTTGCCGCAAAATGATGTGGAGGATGCCGTTGAACAGGAAGAGCTGGTAAAGGAAAGAGTCCGCCTGCTCCTGCTTCGCTATGGCGTACTTTTCCGCGAACTCTTGCAGCAGGAATTGCCCGGGCTTCGCTGGCGGGATATTTTCCGCACGCTGCGGCTGATGGAGTTTTCAGGGGAGCTATATGCCGGGTATTTTTTTGCCGGGCTGTCCGGACTGCAGTTTATCGGCAAAGAGGCCTATCGCCTGTTGCAGGCCGGCTTAAATGAAGATTGTATATACTGGCTGAATGCCTGCGACCCGGCTTCGCCCTGCGGCTTGAAACTGCCCGGTTTGGATGCGGACTTGCCTGCCCGGGCGCCGGCGAATTTCATAGTTTTTCATGGTTCGTCCTTGAAAGTGGCGGCAAGGGGCAACGGAAAATCCCTGCTGATAAAAACGGATCCCGGTGATCCTCTTCTGCCCGATTACCTGGCTTTCTTTAAGATACTGTTGACACGTGATTTTAATCCTTTGCGCAGTATAAAAGTAGAGACAATCAACGGCGATCCCGCCCCAAGCAGCCCCTACAAAAAAGCGCTGCAAAGGATAGGCTTTGACAGCCAGTATAAATTCCTGGAACTGCGGCGGCAGTATTATTAGCGGGGCGGCAATGCAAACCGGAATTCTTTGCGGGGTATTATAATTTAGAAACCTCTGGCAAAGGGAGGATAGCATGACAGGTAAACAGGCCGTAAAAAAACTACCGGCAAGAAGCGAAATTCCGGAAAAATACACCTGGAGACTTGAGGATATTTTTCCAAGCGACGAAGCCTGGGAACGGGAATTTCAGGAAGTAAAGGCTATACTACCAAAGGTTAAAGAATTTCAGGGCAGGCTGGGTGAAAGCAGTGCTGTGCTTTATGAAGCCCTGCAATACCGCGACCGGCTGGCGGAAAGGCTGGACAAACTTTACGCCTATGCTCATATGCGCCTGGACCAGGATACATCCAATTCCTTTTATCAAGCCTTGGACGGCAGGATGAAAGTGTTATACGCACAGGCGGCAAGCGGGCTGGCCTTTTTTGTCCCGGAGATACTTGACATTGCAGAGGAAAGAATCAACGGGTTTTTGATGGAGAGGGAAGAGCTGCGCCTGTACGAGCAGGCATTGGCTGAAATAAACCGCCAGAGGCCGCATGTGCTTCCGGCTGAACAGGAAGCCCTGCTGGCCGAAGCTTCTGAAGTTTTGCGGGTACCCGCCGATACATACGGAATGCTAAACAATGCCGATCTGGAATTTCCGGTGATAAAGGATGAAAACGGGGAAGAAGTAGAGATTACACATGGCAGGTTTATCAGCTTTTTGGAAAGCCGGGACAGGCGGGTGCGCCGCGACGCCTTTCAAGCCGTTTATAAAACATATGAAAAATTCCGCAATACATTTGCTTCCACATTAAGCGGCAACATTAAGAAGAATAATTTTCTGGCCCGCATCAGGCGCTACTCCTCGGCAAGGGAAGCGGCCCTGGCAAAAAATAATATTCCCGAGAACGTCTACGAGAATCTGCTTGCAGTAGTGAACGATCATTTGCCGCTTTTGCACCGTTATTTAAAACTGCGCAAACAGGTACTGGGGCTTGCTGAACTGCATATGTATGACCTGTATGTTCCCCTTGTCAAAGATATGAAAATGGAAGTCGACTATGAAGAAGCAAAGGATATCCTGCTGGAAGCCCTCTCTCCCCTGGGTGAGGATTACCTGAATGTGGTAAGGGAAGGATTTGCAAATCGCTGGGTGGATGTGCATGAAAATAAAGGTAAAAGAAGCGGTGCCTATTCGGGCGGCGCATACGGAACCAACGCTTATATTTTGCTGAACTGGCAGAATAAGATTAATGATTTGTTTACACTGGCCCATGAATTCGGCCATTCGGTCCACAGCTACTGTACGAGAAAGTACCAGCCGTACCCGTACGGTGATTATTCCATTTTTGTTGCAGAAGTGGCATCGACCTGCAATGAAGCGCTCTTAAGTGACTATCTGCTGCGCACCATCAGTGACAGGCAGAAGCGGATGTATCTTTTGAATCATTACCTGGAAGGGTTCAGGGCAACTGTATTCCGGCAGACAATGTTTGCGGAATTTGAGCATCTCATCCACCGGAAGGAACAGAATAATGAAGCTTTGACGGCAGAATCAATGACAAAGGATTATTATGAATTAAATCAAAAGTATTACGGAACGGATGGTCTGGTGATTGATGAGGCAATTGGCCTGGAATGGGCAAGAATCCCCCATTTTTACTACAATTATTATGTCTACCAGTATGCAACGGGTTTCAGCGCGGCAACGGCCTTAAGCAACGCCATTTTAGAGGAAGGGAAGCCTGCAGTGGAAAAATATACGGAGTTTTTAAAAGCGGGAAGCTCCGATTATCCCCTTGAGGTCCTGAAAAAAGCAGGCGTAGATATGACCGCCAAAAAGCCCATTGAAGATGCATGCCGGGTATTTGCGGAGAAGCTTGCAGAATTTGAACAGTTGCTCTTGGGTTAGCGATTCTAAAAAATTGAACTTTTGCGCCTGCTTGTGCGTCTATAAACTTAAGGTAAAAAAAGGGGAGGCCGTTGCATGAAAAAAAGAATCTGGCTTGTGTTAATGTTGGCATTCCTGGTGATTCTTGTTGGTTGCGGTACTGCCAGGAATGGGGTAATGCAGGAAATGGGGGCAAGCAGCCGGGACTATGACGATGCTTATAAAGAATCTAGAGTACCGGGGGAAGGGTATGAAAGGGCTTATGATGAATCCGCTGTGCCAGGTGAGCATGCTTCCGGTGAATGGAAGGCGAAAGCGAACCAGAAGCTGGTTTACAACGCCGGTCTTGTTATAGAAACGGAAGATATAACAGCGGCCACCGGGGACATTACCCGGATTGCCCGGCAGTCCGGAGGATTTGTGGCAAAATCATATCTTTACAGGACAGAAAAAAACGTACGGCGGAACTCCTTTTGAGAATTCCGGCAGATCAATTGTTTGCAGTATTGGAAGAGCTCCGGTCGCTGGGCAATGTAAAAAGAGATACGCTGGACAGTGATGATGTAACAATGCGGTATATAGATTTGGAAGCAAGGAACCGCAACCTGCAGCGGCAGGAAGAACGGCTGCTGGATGTTCTGGACCGGGCGGAAACTATCGAAGATGTTTTACAAGTTGAAAAGGAACTGGCCCGCGTGCGTGGCGATGTGGAAGCCTATACAGCCGAATTTCGCTATCTTCGTGACCGCATCGATTACGCCAGTGTTTCCGTTTCCCTGGAGGAAACTTATACAGCCAGTACCATGGTAAAAGCAACCGGTTTAAAAGGTGTCTGGCGGCGCGGCATAAACGGGCTTGTTTCTTCTGTTAATGCTTTGCTAACGGGACTTGGTGATTTCATTGTCTTTGTTTTTAAAGTACTGCCGTTTTTGCTGTTGCTGCTTGTCATAGCCGCCGTGGCTTATTTGATCTTTCGCAAAAGAAAAAGCTCCCGCGATGTGGAGGGGTAAAGAAAGGAAAAGTTGGCCTTTTATGCATTGTCTTGAAGCTAATTGAATGATAAGATATGATTATCGGGCAAAGTAGCCGGTACGACATACACTGTCGGCAATTATTCAAAGAATATAGCTCCGGAGGAACTAAATGACTGGAAAAGAATTAATCAATGATCTGACTAAGGGAAATGTCACAAAAAAGCTGCTGACCTTTGCCTTTCCCTTTATGCTCTCCACGCTTATGCAGACAGCCTACAGTACGGCGGACATGGTCATTGTCGGCCGGTATGTAGGCAGTTCCGGCCTCAGTGCCGTCAGCACGTCGTCCCAGTTTCTCTGGCTGACTACTTCCTTGTGCATGGGCTTTACAAACGGCGGCCAGATTATCATCTCCCAGCTTTTGGGGGCAGGCCGGCGGGAAGATTTGCAAAAGACCATCGGGACAGTAGCCAGTACCGTTGTCATCGTTGCGCTCTTTGTTACCGTTTTTGGCTTGGTTTTTACCAAACCTATCCTGCGCCTGCTCAGCACACCCCGGGAGGCTTTCGGGGAGGCGGTAATTTACCTTTCCATTGTTTTCACCGGAACTGTGTTTACCTATGGTTATAACCTTGTCTCATCCATCCTGCGGGGCATGGGAGATTCCAAACATCCGTTCATTTTTGTGACCATTACCGCCGCAGCAAATGTAGTGCTTGACATCATTTTGGTTGCCGTGCTGGACTGGGGTGTTGCCGGAGCCGCCATTGCTACCGTGTTTAGCCAGGCACTGTCCCTTTTCATATCGATCAGATTTCTTTATCAAAACAGGGAAGCATTCGGCTTTGATTTTAAACCGCGGAGTTTTTTAATCGACCGGGACTATCTTGGCAAGCTTTTGCGGCTTGCAATTCCCTTTGCCATGCAGAACAGCGCCATCTGCATTTCCATGCTGTTTGTCAATAAATTTATCAATCAATACGGCCTGACAGCCTCGGCAACATTCGGCACGGGTACAAGGATTGAGCAGCTCCCGTGGGTTGTTGTCGCGGGCATCATGATGGCCACCGCTACCATGGTCGCTCAAAACATGGGTGCCGGCCAAATTGACAGAATAAAAAAGACGGTAAATATTGCTGCCGCTATCTGTGCCGTATGCGCCGCTGTTTTTATGGTCCTGTACTACTTTTTCCCAAGGGAAATATACTCAATCTTTACGTCTGACCCGGATGTGCTGGATATGGCGCCCATGTTTATGCTGGCACTGGTGGTTTCCCTGCCGGCCACCACAATGATGTGCCCCTATCAGGCGTTTATTGAAGGCATTGGCAATGCCAAGCTTGTGATGATCATTGCTCTTTTGGACGGTTTTGTCAGCAGGATAATTATTAGCCTGCTTTTGGCAAATGTTTTTAACATGGGGCTTATGGGCTGGTTTTTGGGTTACGGGCTTGCCGCCTACGTTAATACCATTATTAGTGTCATCTATTATTACAGCGGCATCTGGAAGAAGCGGAGCGCCATTGTCCAAGCCAAAGAGCCGCAAACTGCCGCTTTTTAGAAGGAACAGGGAGAAGCACAGCACAGGATTATATTTTTGGGTATGTATTATAGAGTAAATCCGGATATTCAGGAAAGGGGAATGGTAGAATGCGAAACTTTAAAGACAAAGTTGCATTTATTACCGGCGGAGCCAGCGGTATCGGTCTTGGCATAGCGAAAGCCTTTGCAGATGCCGGCATGAAGGTTGTTCTTGCGGACCTGCGCCGGGACGCCCTCGACGAGGCGGTGGCCTATTTTGAAAAAAGACAATTGCCTGTACATTCAATTCAGCTTGATGTGACCGACCGCGCAGCGTATGAAAGAGCTGCCGATGAGACGGAGAAAGTTTTTGGCAAAATACACATACTGGTTAACAATGCCGGAGTGGGCGCGGGCAAGAGCATAGAAAAGACGACTTTTAGGGATTGGGATTTCGGCGTTGCCGTCAACTTTATGGGAGTTGTCAACGGCATTCTGACCATTTTGCCGCGTATCCTTAAGCATGGCGAAGAGGGGCATATTGTTTCCACTGCTTCCATGGCAGCCCTGTCTGCCGTTGAGGGAAACGCCATTTACAATGCGACAAAATCTGCCGTAGTTGCCCTGATGGAAACAGTTGCCTGCGATCTGAAGAACACCAATGTGGGCGCTTCGGTATACTGCCCGGGGCCGGTTTCCAGCAATCTGGCGGTTACTTCACAGCTTGTCAGGCCCGACCACCTGAAAAACGAGGAAGAACTTGCAGCTTCTCCGCCCGTTAAAGGAAATCCCTCGGCCAACGATTTATTTATGACTCCGGAAGAAGCGGGCCGGCGCGTATTGCGCGGTATAGAACGCAATGACCTTTATATACTTACTCACCCTGAATTTAAGGAAGGGGTAAAGGCGCGCTGTGACGCCATCTTGAAGGCTTTCCCGGATGAACCCCTAAATAAGGAGCGCGCAGAACTGCTCAAGAAATTTGGCACACTGCTTTACAATCCCATTTATGACACACAAACCACACCGGGGCCAATGGACGGGAAAACCGAATAAACCCAAAAGGTTAAACTGCTTCCTACGGGAAGCGGTTTTTTTATCCTGCTTTTTATGCCAATAGGGAACCTGAGTGAGCCTTGCTGCGTCTAAAGAAAAACAAAAGGAGGTATTGCATATGAGAAAACAAGCAATCCTGCTGCTCATCCCTGTTTTAATCCTGGCGGTTGCTTTGCCCGGCTACGCCGCAGATTTCAGCCGGCTGGCCGTGGACTACCTGGCAGAAAAATACGGGGTAGCAGAAGACAATATTTTTGTCTCTGAAGGTCATACAATAACCTTGGAGTACCTGCAGGAATCTTTTTGGTGCGCTAAATATGAAATCTCAGCAGCCGGCCGGCCTGCCGGCAACACGCCGGACCAGGGCACAGCCGGACCGCCCCCGGGACAAATAGATCCGGTTCCGCCGGTTGTCATGCCCCTGCCTGAACCGGAACTGCCGACATCCGACCTGCCGGCGCCCCACTCCGGGCAGGATCCGGACGCTCCTGTCAGCAGCGGCCCCCTTTATGATGACAATCGTGCTTATCCCGCTGAAAGCAATGCCGGCGCTATTTATATCCGGGAAGCAACGGGAGAAATCCTGGATAGCGCAGCCATGGAAACATATTTTCTCCGGGAACGGGAACTGGCTGCCGCCGCCTGGGCGGAACTGCAAAAAGAAGCAGGCAAGGTCGAAGTGAATTTCTATAAATTATTGCGGGAAGCCGACGCAGATACAAAATTTAAGGTCCGGATTATTCCTGTTTTTCTCGAAACCCCGGAATTAACACAGCGTTTTAACAAGCTGCTTGCCGCTTATCCGGAATTTAGCCGGGGCATCTCTTCTTTGAGCGAAATGTTTGGCAATACTGCAAGTTATCCTTTTGGTATGACCGTTGAAGCGGATGTTGCCGTGGACCTGCCTGCCGCCGCTGAAACAGCGGGAGATGCTCCGCTTGTTTATGAGAGCGGAAAAGGCGCCGGGAGCGCGCCCGCTTACAGCGGTTCTCCAGGGGAGCCCGCGCACATCCTGCCCGCACCTGCCGACAGGGGAGACTATGAGGCCTTTCACAGGGAGCTTGAGGCAATCCGGCTTGACGGCCTGGCAGCATCCGCCCGGATTATAACAGACAAACTGGCTGCCATGGATATCTCCTATACATCAGATTACGGTGTTATCAGTGCAGAACTGGCAAAGTCCCAGATAGATGACCTTGCCGCCCTTGATGCTGTTCAGCTTATCTATGCTGATCAGGCTTTCGCCAGGGAGCCGGGGCGTGCACTGACCGGGGAGGCAGCTTACGATACGGCAGCAGCTGCTCCCGAAGCCATGCCTGCCGGAGATGACAACAAATTATCTCCCTATCTTTTGTTTTTTGCCGTACTGCTTGTGTGTGCAGTTTTCTTGCTCCGCCGCCGTTTTTTCGCCAGGTAAGCGAAGGTAAACTGTTTTAAAACCAAAGGTGCTGCAACAGTGAACGGTTATACCATTTAAGCACCGGCAGCGCTTTTTCCTTTACCAAATTGGGGTCATGGGTTGTCTCAAGTTTAGGAAATTCAGCGTACTTTTTAAGATATTCACTTACGCACCAGCGTACACTCCAGTTTACATCGGTTATCCAGGGCATCCAGAGATCAATTTCTCCTCTGTAGGCATCATGCAGCAGGCCGTACAGCCAGTGCCCGCGAACCCCGCTTTCTTCTTCAGCATAAAGATATTCCCAAAACAGCATTCTTTCATCGAATGTATACGGTTTCTGCAGTGCCCATACCGCCACCTTGCGGACAATTGGCGACGGGTCAGTAACATGTTCCCATATTTTATTCCTGGGATATTGTCCCTTCCTAACCAGCATTGTAAGCGCAAGCCCCCGTTCCACCGGATCCGCTGACATCAAGGAAGCCAGGGGGCTTTTAATTTTTATAACAGGGGGGTAAATCTTTCTTTTTGCTATCTTGCTGTTTTGAGTGGCTGATTTGATTATATTGTCTGCAAAAACCCTGGGGGCTTTATTGTCATAGCCTTCAATGGGCAGGCCGCACCTGATCATTTCATCTCGCAGGCTCTGCACATTAAGGCCTGGATAGAGCGAGAGAATATGCGCGCAGACCCCTGCTACAAGGGCGGAAGCGCCGCTTGTGCCGGCGAAAAAGGATACGGTGGAGGAGGAGACTTCTTTTTCGCAATAGGGTACGGGCAAATACAGTCTTGGCGCCAGGATATCCGGCCTTACATGCCCGTCGCCGTTTCTTCCCCAGGGTTCGTCCGGGAAAGGCTCATGACTGCTAAAATCGGAAGCCCCCCTGTCAAGGTAGCCTCCCACGGCAAAGTACTCAACAGGCGGAAGTTCGTTTAAAAATCTGGTGTTTCCGTTGGATGCGACAACCAGGAGGCCGGCTTCAACGGCGGCCCTTAAGCCTTTTACCACCGGTTTGTTTGCGGTGTTTTCAATCCACCCGCCGGGCTCAAGTACATTCCATCCCGTACACAAAATCAGCTTGATATTCCACTCACTTTTCCTTTGCAGGATCCAGTTGATGCCTTTTTTCAGCCGTTCTTCTTCGCCTTCCCTAAATGCTCCGTGGTTTAGAACGATGAAATTTGCCGCCGGCGCAATCCCGGTGTGTACCTGGCCATTATATTCAAAGGGCAAATGGGATAAAAGCAGCAGGGACATTAAACCGTGCTCGCCATACGAGGTTGAAAAGTCTTCAGGTTTTTCCAATGC
Source organism: Firmicutes bacterium UBA3936 (assembly GCA_002385745.1). Lineage (GTDB taxonomy): Bacteria > Bacillota > Dethiobacteria > Dethiobacterales > Dethiobacteraceae > DTU027. The sequence goes on along the minus strand of DGEC01000103.1, from coordinate 16,396 downwards.
GGGTTCTCTGCTTGTAATACTGAAGTCATCATTAACAATAATATATTTAAGACGTTTGTTTAAATGCCTGATTTTGGAATGGGGGCGTATCATGTCTAAAATGACAATTCCCACATCTTTCCCGGATCTGTCCAGATCAGGAATGTCTGAAAAACCTAGCCTTTTCCAAGTCGGTTCAATAAAAAGACCTTTATTCATGATTCCCTCCGGCGGCATAAAGCCGCTGCTTTTTTTGTGTAAAGCAAGGATACCACAATATACAGACAATTACAATTATTTAGAAAAATTAATGCCGTTCTTGTTCCACTGCCCTTTTTACCGGTTAAAGTAAAAACAGTCGCATTTGCCAGCATAATGAAATCCAGGATGATACTGTTAATATTCTTGCAGGTTTTTGCCATAATATGTAGAAGTATACTATAGAAAGTAAAATCTATATACCCTATGATATATATCATTATATGTCCAGGATTGGGGAGGGGGTCATGTGAAAATCCTTATCGTGGATGACAGTGCCTTAATCAGGGACAGTTTGAAAATTTTGCTTGGCAGATGTAAGGATTTTGATGTTATCGGCACAGCGGCAGACGGACAGGAAGCTTTTGAATTTTGCCTAAAAGAAGTACCGGATATTGTTTTAATGGACTTAAACATGCCAAAGGTGGACGGTGTTTTAGGAACAAAACTGATCAAAAACCGGTTTCCCAATACAAAGGTCGTTATTTTAAGTGTCTACCGGGATGACAAGTATATCAAGGAAGCAATCAAAAACGGTGCTTCTGGATATATTTTAAAATCCCAGTCAACGGATACCATCATAGAATGTTTAAAAATTATCGGCAAAGGCAATACTGTTTTCAATGACAATGTAGCGCAATGCATTCCTACAATGCTAAAGGAAGAAAAAACAAGAGACCTGCGGGACTTCGACCTCACAAAAAGGGAAATGGAAATCTTGGCCCTGGTAGGTGAGGGGCTGACTAACAAGGAAATTGCGGAAAAGCTGTTTTTAAGTGAGGGTACTGTGCGCAACAATATAACACTGTTGCTGGACAAATTAAACCTGAGAGACAGAACTCAACTGGCGCTGTTTTATGTCAACAATTTTGAGCACGGGCAGTATCTAAGCAACCGCTAAAGACAATTTTATTGCTTTTTTTGTGCATTTTTACCATAAATAAGGAAAAAAATGATAAATCGTGACAAATGTCACGATTTATCATTCTTTTAATCACTGCAAGGGTACTGAAAATTTTATTATCCTTAATTTAACAAAATATCTTTTTTTTTCTTAAAATTTTATGCAAGGGAGAATTTATTATGGAATCGTCCCTTAATGATTTAAATAATTTAAAGGCTGCCGAAACTCAAAATGCCAGTGAAGAATGTTCTATTCTAATAGTCGATGATTCCAGGTTTTCCAGGGTGGTACTTAAGGAAATCCTAAAGAATGCAGGGTACCAGGTTATTATTGAAGCAGAAGACGGCCTTGAAGCAATTGATAAAGTAAAAGAAACTAAGCCTAAATGTATTTTTTTGGATGTAGAAATGCCAAAAATGAGCGGACTGGCAGTTCTCCGGAAAATCCTTGAGAATAATCCTGAAGCCATTGTCATCATGTGCTCTGCCATGGGAAAGCAGCAGGTTATCAGAGAGGCAATAAAAATAGGCGCCAAAGATTTTGTAACAAAGCCTTACAAAACGGAGAATATTTTGGAAGTAATTTATTCCCACCTGGGACTGCCGAAAAATGTTATTCCCTTCAAGAAAAAAAAGAAAGAATTGGAGAAAGTGCAAAAAGCACGGGAAACGGAGGCTGCGGACAGTGCTGCCGGGCAAGAGGTGCCTGCAGACACGGGCACATCCGTTGATTTGCCGCCGGCGGGACCGGACAGCGTCCCTGATGTACAGCCAGGGACGGAAACGGCCCCGGAGTCTGTGATTCTGGAGCAGATAGAGCTGGAACCTGTAGAGGTAGAGCCTGAAAGTTCAGAGGAAGAGGAACTTGCAGCCCGTGAGACGGAGCAGGAAGCAGAGGCTTTTTGGGAGTCTGTGGAATTGGAGCCCGTAGAGGCAGAGCCCGAAAGCTTAATGGAAGAATTAACCGTTCGCGATCCGGAACCGGATGCCGGTCCGGAGCCGGTGGCTCTGGAGGCAGAAAGCTTGCAAGAAGAGGAGCTTGCTGTCCGTGAGACAAAGCCGGAAGTTGAGGCAGTTTCTGAACCTGAGGTGCCGGAGCCTGAAGTTGCGGAGCCTGATGCTTCTGAGGATGAGGGGCCTGCTATCCGCGACTTAAAGCCGCTGGAAGATGAAGCTCCCGAACCGGAAAAAGCAAGCATGCATTCCGCGCCGCCTGCGGCGGCTGATAAACAGGCAGCAGGGGCAGGGAAACAGAGTGCAGCCTTGGCTGATTCCGCTGATCCGAAGAGGGAAGAGGAAATTGAGGCGCTAAACAAACAGTTCTCCTTCTTATGGGATGACAGATTCGCAATCCTGCCGGAAAGCGTTCAAAGTCAGGAACAAAAGAAAAGAATTTTCTGCCACAAGATAGGGATAGTTGATGACGGCCCCGACATAATGCGGGACGCCGCTCTGCCCGACAAAGAAATTTTGCACGGTATTATCTGCACCTATTTGGGTAATGAGGTTGAATTTCGGCAAAAGCAGGGTTCCTTTAAATTCCGCATGTTCGATTTCCACGGCAAGGGCAGGGTACTCACCCGGGAGGTGCAGACAGATGACGGCAGGGTATATACCGATGTTTCCATGGCTGAACTGTTCAAACTGAAGCCGCAGAAAAACCGTTTAATGTCACGGAAAACAATTTATAAAACAGCACCATATCAGGCAATAGTGAAGTTGGTATTAAACAAAAGAGAAAGAAAACTGGGTAAAGACAAAATAAAATTGTGGGAGGTCTAGACAGATGCTAAGGTGCAGTTTTGACCATGAAATTATAGAGGGCTTATGTACGATGGTTAAAACAAAAAATGACTTGTCCCCGTTAAACAAGTTTACGGCTAAGGAATTACCCAAGGATAACATCAAAATATTGCAGGACTTGGATTTGATTGACTCGGAGATGAAGTTTACGGAAAAAGCTACGCCGGTGGCAAACTTGCTTTCCAATCCTTATGCTGTAGCGAAGGTTTTCTTTACAGGCGGTGTCGGAGCCTATGAGCACAGCATTATTTACGATGAAAAATTCTCGAAGCATGTTTCCCTGACGGTTGCTCCTGACGCTGTGACTATAGACGATGAAATGGAACCCGGCAGTATTGTTGAAATCCTGGAGGATTTAATCGGGAGAAGCAATCTGAAAAGCGTTAATATTAAACAGGTTTTCAGCGTTGATGAAGCTTTGGTTGTTGCAGCAATGCTGGACATGGAAAGGAAGGCAAACTTAAGAGCTTTTGTTGATGAAATACCTTTTACCAGCAATTATTATACGGCAAGTAATATCTGGAGGATCATTTACAGCACGACCCCGAGTATCCAGTGGTTTGTCTATATTATTAATGAAATTGTCGGTTCAAATACGACGCTGACGCTGCAGCAGGTAGAAACTGCAATCAAGCAGCTGGCGGGCAAGGGAGTAGTCACGGAAAACGGCAGCCAGTACAGGCTGTCCGCCGATATGTCGCTCTTATCCGGCAGAATGATTGTAGTAGACAATGTCCTGTCTGTACAGGCCTCCGTGCAGGGCAAAAACAACGAGATAGTAAACAGCGGCTTTACATGTGTCCAGTCCGGAGTACATGACTTGCTGTTTTTGGATTATAACAATAAGGATGTTATTTTCGAGACTATTTCTTCCGTCAGGTTAAAAGATTACCTGCTGCACTTTTTCAATGCCGAGGCATGTTTCCCAAAGCTTTTGGCGTAAACAGCGGTTGCTTAATTATTCATAATTATTCATAACAGGGAGTGTTTCTCATCGATAAGAAAAGAATTGGCACTTTACTTTTGGAAGCCGGTTTTTTAACTGAAGAGCAGTTGGACAGGGCTATAAAAATCCATGAGGAAACGGGTAAAAAGCTGGGAACGGTTCTCGTTGAAAACGGTATGGTTGATGAGAAGCAAATCATGGAGATTTTGGAGTTCCAGCTGGGGATACCTTTTATTGATATAGACAACATTAAGATTGACCCTCAAGTTCAGAATATTGTCCCTTTTCAGTTAATTAGAAAGCACAACGTCGTACCGGTAAAGCAGGAAATGGACCTGCTCTATGTGGCCATGGAGGATCCCCTGGATTTTATGGCAATCGAAGACTTGAAGATGATGACAGACTACGAGATTGCTCCCATGATCTCCTATAAAAAATCCATCGACAACGCAATCGCCAGATTATACGGCAGCGAAACTTCCGATGAAGCGATTAAAGAATTCCAAAGGGAATCGGGCCTCCTAAACATTCAAGAAGCGGCTGAGGAAGAAAGTTCCCTGGAGGTAGACAGCGCTCCCATTGTCAGGCTGGTTAACTCGACAATCGAGCAGGCCGTGTCCGAAGGAGCCAGCGATATTCATATCGAGCCGCTGGAAGATGAAGTTCGCGTCAGGTACAGAATTGACGGCAAGCTGCAGCTTTCCAAAAATATACCGAAAGCAGCCCATTCAGCCATTGTTACACGTATTAAAATTTTGGCCGGGTTGAATATCGCTGAAAAAAGGGTTCCCCAGGACGGCCGCTGTGATCACCAAGTAGGCGGCAGGCATTTTAATCTCAGGGTATCTACTTTGCCGACAGTCCACGGGGAAAAAGTGGTCATGCGGATTCTCGATAAAACAAACTTTTTGATTCCCAAGGAGAAGCTGGGGTTTACGCCTTCTAATTTGGAGAAATTCAACCAGCTGTTAATGAACCCCCACGGCATAATCCTGCTGACAGGCCCCACAGGCAGCGGCAAATCAACTACCCTTTATACGATGTTAAGCGAGTTGAACCAAATAACCGACAACATTATCACCGTTGAAGACCCGGTGGAATATGTGATCGAAGGCCTGAATCAGGTCCAGGTGAATACAAAAGCGGGTTTAACCTTTGCCACCGCCCTGAGAGCTTTTCTGCGGCAGGACCCCGATATCATCATGGTTGGAGAAATCAGAGACAAGGAAACTGCGGAAATTGCCATTACTGCAGCCATCACGGGACACTTGGTTTTAAGTACCTTGCACACCAACGATGCCGTCAGTACAATTACCAGGCTTGCAGATATGGGAATACCGCCCTATATGATTGCCGTTTCGCTCATGGGTGTCATTTCCCAGCGGCTGGTGCGCCGTCTCTGTACCCATTGCGCCGAGTCTTACCGGCCTGCCGTGCATGAATTGAAGCTTTTGGGCATACAGGAAGGCGAATATACATTCAGAAGGGCTGTAGGCTGTTCCTTCTGCAACAATACCGGCTATAGGGGAAGGATTGCCGTCCATGAAATTCTGGTGATCGACAACAAACACAGGGAAATGATTACCGGAAATGCTCCCGTCAATGAAATTTTGGAATACTCTTTAAAGTCCGGCATGAAAACTTTGAAAGAAGAATGTATCAGGCTTTTAAGCGACGGTATTACTTCACTGGAAGAAGTTTTGGAAGTCGCCTACGCGCAGGAATATACCGCCGAGGAGTGAGCGCATGAAAATTGATGACTTGCTGAAACAAGTGGTAAAGCTTGGGGCATCGGACTTGCACATAACGGTAGGCGTGCCCTGCACAGTTCGCGTTCACGGCAAGCTGCAATTCCTGGACGATCGCGTGCTGACCCCCGAGGATACCAAAAATCTAGTGAAAGAACTTACCGGAAACTTGTGGGACAAGCTTACCAAAAAAGGAGAAATAGATTTTTCCTACTCAATACCCGGTTTGCAGCGCTTCAGAGTAAGCGCATACCGGCAAAGAAACACTTTCAGTGCGGCCCTCAGGCTCATTAATACAAGAATCCCCACCACTGAGGAATTGGGTTTGCCGCCGGTAGTCAGGAAATTGGCCAGGCAAAAGAGGGGCTTAATCCTGGTTACGGGTCCGACGGGAAGCGGTAAATCCACAACGCTGGCCAGCATGATTGACGATATCAACCAAACTTCAAGCAAACATATCATTACGCTGGAAGATCCGATTGAATACCTTTTTGTACATAAAAAAAGCATTATCAATCAGAGGGAAATCGGCACGGATACCCTTAATTTTCCCGGAGCCCTGAGGGCCACCCTGCGGCAGGACCCCGACGTGATCCTGGTGGGGGAGATGAGGGACCTGGAAACAATCGCCATTGCTTTGACGGCGGCCGAGACGGGGCACCTGGTATTGAGCACCCTGCATACCCTGGGCGCTGCCGCCACAATAGACCGTATCATTGACGTTTTCCCGCCGAACCAGCAGCAGCAGGTAAGAATGCAGCTCGCCCTTTCCCTCCAGGGTATAATATCCCAGCAGTTGCTGACACAGGCCAGCCAGCAGGGAAGGGTTGCCGCCGTTGAAGTTATGACGGCAAACCCGGCAGTCAGAAATATGATCCGGGAAGGCAAAATACACCAGTTAAACAACATTATCAAGACAAATGCCGAGGACGGCATGCAAACAATGGATGACGCCTTATGTGATTTGTACAGAATGGGCCAGATTACACAGGAGGATGTTTACGAGCACTGTATTGAGCTCGACTACGTTAAGAAAGTCCTGCTGTTATAAAAAAAAAGAAAGCAGGTGAGCGTCATGCCAACCTATCAATACAGGGCGCAAAACATGTCCGGGAAAATAATCGAAGGCGTTTATGAAGCGGCGGATGCCCGGGCAGTTGCCGAAATGATCCGGCAGAAATCCTTCTATATACTGGAAATTAATGAAGTAAGAGAAAACCAGGACATTGGCGGCTTTTTTGCCCGCATCGGGAAAAGGGATATAGCCGTATTTTGCCGGCAATTTTCAACAATCCTGAAAGCGGGGGTTACTTTAGTACATGCCCTTTCCATGTTAAGCGCCCAGACAGAAAACAAAACATTGAAAAAAATCCTAAAGGACATCAGCGAAGAGGTGCAAAAGGGCAGCAGCCTTTCCGGGGCCATGGCCCTGCACAAGCAACTGCCGGCAATCCTTGTTAACATGGTGGCTGCAGGGGAGGCCAGCGGTACCCTGGATGAATCCCTGGAAGTGATGGCCGTTCATTTCGAAAAGGAAAGCAAGCTCCAGCAGAAAGTTCAGGGCGCCATGATTTACCCCATTATTGTCTGTTTTTTTGCCGTGGCAGTTTCCTGGTTCCTGCTTGTGGCGGTAGTTCCCATGTTTGTAGGCATATTTGCCTCGGCCGGTGCTGAACTGCCTCTGCCTACACGGGTAATTCTTTTCTTGAGCAACTTTTTGCGCAATAACGGCCTAGTCCTGTTTCTGGGACTGGTAATCCTGGCGGCGGCGGGGAAAATGTACTTTTCCCGGGAAGAAAACATTATTACCCTGCACAAGAATTTGCTGAAAGTGCCCCTGTTTGGTTCACTGCAGCTTAAATCCATTGCCGCCCGCTTTTCCCGCACCCTTTCCACCCTGATGGAGACAGGGGTGGAAATAACCGAAGCCCTGGAGATAACGGGAAAAGTCTTGGGAAATGCCTATGCCTCCAAAAGAATGAGGGAGGTTGAGTTGAAAGTCAGGGAGGGCAAAGGTTTGTATGCTCCGGTAAGGGAATTGGAGCTGTTCCCGCCCATGGTTGAAAATATGATTGTCCTCGGTGAGGAATCGGGAACTTTAAGCACCATGCTGAATAGAGCGGCGGAATTTTATGAAGAAGAAGTTGACAAACAGGTGGATATTCTCACCGCGTTGATGGAACCGGCCATGATTGTCGTCTTGGGCGGAGTAGTGGGTTTTATCGTCCTGGCAATGGTTCTGCCCATGTTTGACATGTTGAGCCTGGTTGGTTGAAGACTGCAGCAAAGGAGGTGGTGCGGCGCAGGGAAGGTTATTTGCCGCTAAACAGGTCAAACCGGATTAAAAATTTAATTAAAAGGAGTGAAGGTGTGGTGAAGATTAAGAAGAATCAAAAAGGTTTTTCGTTGGTGGAGCTGATTATTGTTATTGCCATTCTGGGGCTTCTGGCGCTGCTGATTGTCCCTAAGGTTCTGGAAAATCTTGATGAGGCAAAGAGAACGAAGGAAATTGCCAACGCCCGCGCGCTGGCCAGTGAAATTAATATTTATAATGCAAAGGTAAAGGTGCAAGGCGGTACTGAACTTACACCAAGCGACACTACGTCCATTAGCGGCCAGACGATATTCAAATATGAAGATGTAGAAGACATACTTCAGACTCCTGACAGTTTCCCGGATAATAAGATTGTCGTAATTAAAGTGGATGGCGAAGGGAATGCGTATATAGACATACTGTAGTCCGATAAAGTTAATGAAGAACAGCATTTTGCTAGTGCAGAGGGAGCGATTAATCTGGAATATATCGTTGTGGGAATTTTGGGTCTGTTAATAGGCAGCTTTATAAACGTCTGCATTGTCAGAATTCCGGAGGGGGAATCAATAGTATTCCCCCCCTCCCGCTGCCCCCGCTGCCAAAAGCGGCTCTCTCCTCTTGACTTAATTCCCGTCATCAGCTATTTGCTTTTGCGGGGCAAGTGCCGCCACTGCGGGGAAAAGATTTCCGCAAGGTACCCGCTGGTAGAAATCCTGGTTTCAGTATTGTTTATCCTTGTCTACCGCAAGTACGGCCTGTCTTTTAGCGCCTTGGCTTATGCAGTGCTGGCGGCCGTGCTGGTGGCGGCGTCCTTTATTGATTTGGAGCACATGATTATTCCCGATGCGCTCAATATTTTTCTGGGAGCCGCTGGTTTGCTTTTTTTGCTGGCCGGGCAGACTGTTTCCTGGCGGCAGGCCTTGCTGGGATTTGCAGCCGGGGGCGGGATACTGCTGCTTTTGGGGTATTTATCGGTTTGGATTCTGAAAAAAGAAGGCATGGGTGGAGGCGATATCAAGCTGGCCGCCGTTTGCGGGTTGTATTTGGGTTTTGAGAGAATTCTCCTCACCCTGATGATGGCCTTTTACTACGCGTCAGCAATTGTTTTGCTGCTGCTTCTGGCAGGCAGGCTGAAGAAAGGACAGTACCTGCCCTTTGGGCCGTTTATTGCGGCGGGAGCTATAACAGCGGCTTTATACTTTAATGAAATCATTTCTTTCTATATGCGGCTGTTTGTCAGGACTTAAAGAGGATATTTTGGAGGACAGCATATGAAGGGTAAAAAAGATCGCACCGTTTTGAAATATGAAAAGCTGCTGCAGGAGAGAAAAATAGAGCAGTTGCCAATTATCGGCGTTGATATTGGTTCTAGGATGATCAAAATCGTGCAAATGAAAAAGAACGGCACAATAAAAAAATGGTGTGCGGAAGATATTCCCCACGGCATGGTCAATATGGGCAAAATTGAAGCGCCGGCATCCTTTGCCGGATTCATTAAAAGAACACTGAAAAATCACGGCATAAAGGGTAGAAGCTGTGCTTTGTGCCTTTCCAGCGGTGAAGCCGTTGTGCGGGAAATTAAACTCCCGCAACTCAACGAACAGCAGATTATGGAAAATATCAGGCAGGAGCTGACAAGCTACCTTGCCCTGTCTCCCGATGAGTATCTCATTGATTACAGGCTGCTTGAATACCTGCCGGCAGGCGGCGGTGCGCCGCCGCAGGTGAGGGTTCTGGCGGCGGCAGTGCCGAAGAGTTTGGTTGATTCATACATTTCTACGCTGGGCCGGGCAGGGTTGAAGGTAACCTATATTGATATCATGCAAAACACTGTGGGGAAAATTGCCCAGTGGGCTGCGGCCGGGAAAAAGGATAATATCTGCCTGGTAGACTTTGGTGCCCGCATTACGCAAATTGTTATTCTCAAAGACAATAATTACTACGTTTACAAAACAATAACAAGCGGCAGCAACTACTTAACCGAGTTGATAGCGGAAAAGGGTGAAATGGATATTGTCGAGGCGGAAGAATACAAAAAGAAAACAAACTTTTTTCTGGGCGACAAGCAGAGTTCCCTCAGCCGCCACATTAAAAACAGCATAGATTTGGTCATTACAGACCTGGAGAGAACGCTTGAATTTTTTAAAAACCGCACGAACCGGGAAAACGTGGACAAGATTTACATGCTGGGCGGCGGCAGCCTGCTGCCGGGACTGACCGGCTATATGAAGGAACGCCTGTCGGCAAGTGTTTCTCCCGTTGCCGAGTTGCTGCACCCGTTAAGATATGGCAGCGGACTTGGAGATACGGTAAATATTCTTCCCCATGCCATAGGAGCTACGCTGAGGGAGGGCAGGTAGCATGAAAACAGATCTGAATTTATTGCCGCAAAAAGGCCCGCAGCTGTCCGGCAGCAGGATACTGATAATAGCCCTTTGCATCCTTGCTGTAGCTTTAGGAGGTGTGGGGCTGCCGCTTTGCCAGAAATTCATTTTACGCAACAAAATTGACCAGTTGACAATAGAGCTTGCTTCTTACAGCGAAATTGAAGTTTTGGCCGAAAAACTGCAAAACCAGGTTAAACGCTTAACGGAAATTGACAATGTTTTTACCGATATAAAGGCCCGGTACCTGCCGGTTGCCCATATTTTAAACGACATCGAAGCAAATATCCCCCAAAACATAAATATAGAAAAACTGTCATTTTCCGCTGAAATATTGGATATCGAGGGGACGGCGCCGGCCTACAGGGAAATAGCACAGTTCCATGTTAAAATGCAAGAAGTTGAATATGTAGACAGTGTTGTTTTCAGGAGCGCTCATAGGGAAGGTCAGAGTGAAAATAACGCAGAAAGCTACAGATTTTCACTGCATCTGACTATTTCTGAAAAAGAATTGCCGGCCGGGGGAGAGGAGGCGGCAGGCAGATGAAGCTTTCCAAAAGAGAGCAGGTAATGTTGTCCGGCGCGCTTATTATAGCCATTGCCGCACTGTTTTTAGTATACTATTATATGCCGGTGCAAAGCGAGCTAAAAATATTGAAAGAGCAGTCGGACAAACTGGCTTATGAACTGGAATCGGCAAAGCAGACAAAAATCCTGGTAGAAAGCCTGGAAAAACAAATAGAAAACCTGCAGCAACAAGTCGAGGAAAATCATCCCGATCTTTTGCGAGTCTGGGACCAGCCCGAAGTCCTTATCTATCTTGAGGAAGTCATTGCCCGGCTCGGGATAAAGGAGCAGGTGACATTCTTCGATGTTATTGCTGCTGAAGACAGTGTATATGAAGCAGGCAGCGTCATGCTGACGCTAAACACCAACTACCGGGCGCTGAAAAGGCTGCTTGGCGAGCTTGAGCAGGGCAGGTATTTCACTACTGTGCAATCGCTGGATATTGCCGCGGGGCCCGCTGATGGCAATCCCTTGCGCGGCTATTATACGGTGGGAGCCGGTCAGGAAGATTTGGCCATTATCAGCGAAAACCAAAAATCTCTTGAAGTGCAATTGGTTCTGACCTTCTATTCCTGCGGCTATGAAGAAGAATTCCCCAAGGAATATCATTTCCTGGACGGAAATTACAGCAAGGAGAATATTTTTTAACCTGCATACCTGAATGGGGGCGGGTGTTACTATGCAAAGAGTAAAAAACATTATAAACAAGATCAATAATGAGGCAGGCTTTACGCTGGTTGAAATACTTGTCGCTTTGTTTATCCTGGCGATTATTATTACGGCATTGGCCTCCTCCTTTGTCCTGGCTACCCGGATAACTGACGAAAACAGGCTGGAAATGATGGCAGTAAGTTTAGCCAACGAAGCAGTTGAAGAGATCCGTTCCCTGGAATTTAGTGAAATCGGCACGTTGGGCGGCGACCCGGCGGGGGACATCCCGCAATACCGGGTGGAGAACATCAACGGTGTAGAGTTTGATATTTATACAATGATTAACTGGGAGGAGCAGGAGGACGGTTTTATCGGGGGCAACTTAAGCTGGGATTATAAAAGCATCAGGGTAACGGTTGCTCCGCGAAATCTGGGGGGCATTGCAAAAACCATTGAAACCCTGGCAACCAGGGAGTCCGCCCAGCCGCCCATTACCGGGGGGAATATCAAGGCTTACCTTGTACGCGGCTGGAATACGGAGAACCCGCCGGAAAATATTCCTGTCTCAAATGTCAAGGTTTCCCTGGGAGGCGGGCCTATACCACCCAGAGTTGTTTATTCTTCTGCCAGGGGAACTGCCAGTTTTGTTGATTTGCCGAATGGCAATTACCAGGTCACGGCAGACCCTTCCGCCCTGGGGATGATAGTTTACCCGGGAGCGGGGCCGAAGTGGCAGCTTAATGTAGAGGAAGGTACGACATACACGGACAAATTTGAGCTGGAATATCCCTGCCGGCTTTATATTGCCTTCAAAAACACGGACGGAGAGCCGCTTGTTATGAACGGCAAAGTGACTATTACGGCGCCCTTTGTTGATCCGGAAAGCCCGGTGGGCAATCCTGAACCGTTAATCTATGAAATACCCTTTACTGCCGCCGATTTGGATGAAAACGGAAATCTCAGAATGCCGGTAGAAGGCTTATGGCCCGTTGGGGAAGGCTTTGTCGGTTCATACAGCGTGGACGTGGAATCTGATTATACATACAAAGGCTGCTACGATTTGTCGGCGGGGGAAGATGATGAATGGGACGGTACATTTGATGCCCCCGGAACTTTTAAGAGCGTAGTTTGTTATTTTGAATAGTTTGGTGTATTCTAAAAGTAGGTGACTGTATGGAGAAAATAAAAAATTCTTCCGGAGTCACATTGGTAGAGTTGGTCATAGTCGCCGCTTTATTGACGGCTGTACTGGCCTGTGCGTATGCCTTTTTCTTCTTTTCCTACCGTGTTTTCGGGCAGACGGAAGCGGAATTCGATGTGGTTCATGATGCCCGCATTGCCATAATGAGAATGGAAAGAGATATAAGAAAGGCTCAGGATGTTACTTTGGGCAACGGCAGCCGTAAAAAGGCCGTTGAAATAGAGGCTAACGGCAGGCAGCTGAATATCTATACGGATGCCGACAATGACGGCAATATTCAGTTTGTACAATACAGGCTTTTTCATGACGGCAGCATCAGAAGAGGGGAAGCAAATGTAGGGGCAACCCCCACTTCCTGGTCGACTGTGGCAAGAAATGTTAAAGACGCGCGGATATTTTCGGCAGACGGCAGCAACATCAAAATTGAAATAGCCTTGCTTGACACCGGCAACCGCCTGGCTGACAGCCCCTTATCCATAAATACCAGTATTACGGTAAGAAGCAAGGGGGTTATGGAATAATGCTGGCAAGCTTGAATTCCCAGAAGGGCACAGCCCTGATAACAGTGATAATGGCTATGCTGGTTGTTATGCTGCTTGGCGGAGCGGCTTTGGCGCTGGTCACTTCCCAAACCAAAACCGTAATAGGCTTTGAACAGGATATAAACGCGCTGCATGTTGCCGAAGCCGGCCTGCACCAGTATCTTTGGTATATGAACAAAGAAGGCGGTACACTAAATCTTGGCAGTGAGCAAAATCCCGTGCTCTATCCCGATGCGGCACCCAGGGGGGCCTTTTACCTGGAAGAAGTGCAAAAGGAAACGGGCAGGGTGATTGTCCGCTCCACCGGCTGGATGCTTGCCGACCCGGCAAGCAAGCGGGTAATTGAGGCGGTTATTGTCCGGCGGACCTTTACCGAATATGTATATTTCTCCGACGACGATCCGGAAAACATCTGGTGGTCCAGCAGTGACAGGTGCTACGGGCCGTATCATACGAATTCAACGCTGAGGATTGCAGGTTCGCCCATATTTTACGGCAGGGCAACCTACGCCGAGGGACTGGAATACAATCCCAGTTACTATAACAACCCGCAATTCAGGCAGGGACATGCGAAAGTTTCCAAAATTCCCTTTCCGTCGAACAACAACCAGCTAAAAACCATCGCCCAAAATGACGGCTACCTTTACAACGGGCGGACCAGTATCAAGCTGAACGCCAACGGGACGGTTACTATCAGGAATAAAAACAGCAGCCCCGTTACCAGGCCTCTCCCCTCTGAAGGAGTTATCTATGTCAACGGGACAATGAGCAGCAATATGTTTGATATCAACGCCGGCAATGCCTTTGTTTCAGGCAAGCTGAACGGCAGGCTCACCATAGCCAGCAGCAATGACATTTATATAACGGGATACGACCCTACTAATTATAATTTCAACCAGCCGGAGGCAACGGACGGCATCTCCTATCAGAACACAGGCTTTATATTAAATGAAACTACCGGAGTTGTTACCGTTACAGGTTCAGGGCAGGATATGCTGGGCCTGGTGGCCCAAAAAGATATAGGCATTCTGACGCGTGGCTGGTTCAACAATCCCAATACGGATTCCGCCAGGAGAAATATAACCGTACACGGGGCAATAATGGCCATTACGGGCAGCTTCAAAAACACCCATTATGATAGATACCCAACGAGCCCTGCAGGAACCCTGACCGTCAGGGGCTCAATAATCCAGAAAACCCGCGGGGCTGTCGGTACATTCAACCAGTCTGGCGGAACTATTGTAACAGTAACAGGGTATGCAAAAAACTATGCCTATGACCCGAGGATGATGTATGACAACCCGCCGCATTTCCTGAAGCCTGAAAATTCCGGTTGGGAGATACGGAGCTGGACGGAGAGATAAAAACTGCCTTAGTTGATTTATGGGTCCGAGGGAGGCGGAGGTATTGAAGGTGTTAATTGTTGATGATGACAACCTGATTAGCGAGTGCCTCAAAGTTCTTTTGGAAGAAAGCAAAGAATTTGAAGTGGTGGGTACAGCCGGCAACGGTCAGGAAGCATATGAAATATGTCTCAAGGAAGAACCTGATATTGTTCTGATGGATATCTCCATGCCTGTAATAGACGGCGTTATCGGGACAAAACTTATTAAAAGCAGGTTTCCGCATGTCAAAGTCGTAGTTATGAACGATAACAGGGATTCAGATAAGGTTAAGGAGGCAATGGATAGCGGGGCGGAAAACTTTATTCGCAAAGGCAAGTCTATACGAGGTATTGTCAACAGTTTGCAATCTATGAAATTTGACCTGGTAACAGAAGAGTGTTAAATACCGGGTCCTAACGTTAATGTGCAATTGTTTCGAAGATGCTGCAGGCATACTTTGCCTGCGGCATTTTAATTTGCTGTTCCTATCTGTAGAAAATAAAAATTCCGGCAGGTGCAGTTTTAATTTGCGCCTGTCCACTATATATTCAGAAAGCAAGTGAAATAAAAGAAGCATGGACGTCAATCCATGCTCGCCGTAGTAGATAAAGAAAATACTGAACATGAGACAGGAGACTGAAGTATACTTGTCCGGAAAGTGTTAATTATTTCGCATAAATGGTATAAGTGCTTTTCAGTATGGCTTTGGCCTTGTTTTTCAGGACAGTTGCAATCTCGGAAATCTGGCCGTGGCTTGTCAATTCTATTGCTTCGTTGGTTACTATAGCCAGGGAGATGGTTATCAAGGGAACTTTAACAGGCTGTCCCTGCCTGTCGCTTGTAACAACATATCCTCTTTGTGCATCTTCTTTGGAATAAAGTTCGACTGCCCTTTTGTCAAAGTCGCTGATTATTTCCTTTGCTATTGTTTCAATCTTGTCGGGAGTTGAAATAACAATAAAATCATCTCCGCCTATATGGCCGGTAAAGTCGTCAGGATTGCCGTGGGCTTTTACATTTTCAACAATTATATCGGCAGTTACCTTAATGGCCCTGTCCCCGCTCGCATACCCGTATGCATCATTGTAAGACTTAAAATTGTCAATATCAGCGTAAAGCACGGCAAAAAGTTTATTTCCGGCTATTCTTTTGTCTATTTCCATTTGAATCTCAACATTCCCGCGCAGTCCCGTCAGCGGGTTGGCCCACCTGTTCCTGTCTATTCTTTTTAGAGTGTTCCTGACCCTGCTCAACAGTTCCCTGTGGTTAAACGGCTTTATAATATAATCATCTGCCCCAAGCTCCAGTCCGGTCAGCTTGTCATCTTCATCTTCCTGGGCTGTAAGCATAATAATAGGCATCAAGTTGTTTCTGTCGTCTTCTCTTAAAATCCTGCAAACCTCAAAGCCGTCAATCCCGGGCATAACAATATCAAGTATAACAAGATCCGGTTTTTCCGTTCCAACCTTTTCCAGTCCCTGGTACCCGTCCGAGGCAGTCACAACAACATAGCCTGCCTCTGTCAGGGTATCGGAAATCAGTTTGGTCATAAACTCGGTATCGTCAATCACCAATATCTTTTTTTTGAGCATTTTGCTCTCTCCCTGTAACAAAGGAAAAAACAAATATAGTCAATTTAATTATATATGAAACAGGTGTATTGGGCAATTATTTCGGTTCTTGCTCTTGGCCAGGTTAATTGCAAGTTTTATTGC
>DGEC01000064.1:7271-9879 GCA_002385745.1 Firmicutes bacterium UBA3936 | reverse complement strand
TACCTGGATTATAAAGTTGCTGTAAAAGTAGTCGCAAGCCTTGAGGAGGCTGTTGATCATATCAATACTTACGGTTCCGGGCATACCGATGCCATTGTCACGGAGAACAAAGAAGCCGCGGCTTATTTTATGAACTATGTGGATTCCGGCAATGTTTTCTGGAACTGCTCAACCCGTTTCAGTGACGGTTTCCGTTACGGCTTCGGCGCTGAGGTGGGCATCGGTACGGGTAAGATTCATGCCCGGGGACCTGTCGGCCTTGACGGGCTTGTGATTTATAAGTATAAATTAATCGGCAACGGCCAGATTGTGGCTGATTATGCAGCGCGGCCGTACCTGCACAGAAAACTTGACAAAGGATTTCAAGTTTAGCAGCGGCAAAAGACTTACGGCCTAAAGCACTGACCGTAAAAAGTCGGTGCTTAATTTTTGACAGGGGGATGGGAACCGTAGATCTTGTCTTGATAGCTGCAAAAGACTACTAGGAGTGGAAGCATGATTTTCTCGGCAGAACAATTATTTGGTGTCTTTATAACGGTTTTTCTTTTTGTGCTTTGCGGCGTATATTCCGGCAGGAGGGTAAAAACAGCGGAAGATTTTACAGTTTCGGGGAAAAGGGCGGGCGGCCTGATGGTGGCGGGCACCATTCTGGGGACAATGATCGGCGGTGCTTCTACCATCGGTACAGCACAAATGGCTTTTGCAGGCGGGCTTTCAGCCTGGTGGTTTACGCTAGGCGGGGGAATCTCCTGCCTGTTTTATTGCCTTTTCTTAGTCAAGCCTGTGCGGGAACACGGGCAAGTAACTATCCCCGGCATTATCGGGGAAGTATACGGGCAGCAAACAGCCCTTGCGGCAACCATTTTCATAACTCTGGGGATGATTATCAACATAATTCCCCAGCTTATCTCGGCGGCGTCGCTTGTTTCATCTTTTTTTTCCCTGTCTTTTTCCCTGGCGGCAGTTTTTGCCGTTTTGCTGATGGCTGTTTATGTCTGTTTCGGCGGGGCATGGGGAACGGGAATACTCGGGGTTTTAAAAACAATTTTGATTTCTCTCAGCCTTTTGGCAGGCGGTGCAGCCGCGCTATGGCTGACCGGCGGCCCTTCCGGCATGTCGTCGGAACTGCCGTCTTTTCCCTGGTTCAGTTTTTGCGGAACGGAAATAAGCGATGATATATCCTCACTCTTTTGTCTTATTCTCGGTGTGCTGACCGGGCAGGTTTACCTGCAGGCAGTAATGACGGCGAAAAGCACGGCAAGCGCCCGCCGGGGCACCATAATCAGTGCGGTGTTAAGTCCTCTAATTGGACTGGGCGGTGTTCTTATCGGCCTATTTATGCGCAGCCGGCACCCGGAGATAATGGCAGTGCAGGCATTGCCGCTGTTTGTACTGTGGTATCTGCCGGGCTGGCTGTCCGGTGTTGTACTTGCGGCCCTTTTGTTTGCCGTTATCGGGACAGGCGCAGGCCTGGCACTGGGTATATGCACGATTATAAGCCGTGATATTTATCAGAAGCTTTTTCCTGCCGCGGGGGACGCTAAAACGTTGAAATTGAATCGCACCTTGCTCTTTGTTTTGTTTGCTTCCGCCCTGTTTGTTGTACAGTTGATAGGAGAGAAAGCCATGATATTTGACTGGTCCTATTTGTCCTTGGGCTTCCGGGGAGTATCGGCATTTTTCCCAATGCTTACCGCCTTGTATTTGCCGGGTAAAATTAACCCGCAGGCGGTATTCCTGGCTTCAATCCTGGGACCTGCCACTGTTGTCATCTGGCTTGTGGCTGCACCGTGGCCTGTCGAACCCATATATCCCGCTCTTTTGGTCTGCCTGGTTCTTTTTCTTGCCGGCTATTTGCAAAACAAAAAAGAAGCGGCAGATATTTTATCTTATAAAAGCTAAAAGCCGCCAGCGGAAAGAAAATGCGTAAAAAAAAACAAGCACGCCTCGCAAGCGTGCTTGTTTTTTGAGTGCTTATTTCTGTTCAATCCACATATCATAGTAATTCCAGCGGGTCAGGCCCTGCTGCAGGTAGTCCGTATGGACGGTACCGTCGTGGATGAAACTGGTGCGGGAGTTGTAAATCGGAATGATTAGCGCATTTTCAGCTATATAATGCACCATTTCTTCGGTGGCCTTCCGCTTTGCTTCCGGCTGGTCATTGGGGATGTAAACGGACTGTCTTGACATCTCCATGAACTCATCGGGCCGCTTCATGCTGGGATAGATGAAGGTGGCGGTGTTATGCCCGTACCAGCGCTGGATGGAAGTAAGGAATTCAGCATCCTGACCGCCTATTCCTATGCAGAGATGGTCCCATCCCTGTCCGTACATGGCGGCGGCGGCGGCCACGGAATCGACCATATCCAGTTCCACTTCAAAGCCGACTTCGTCAAGATATACCTTGAGCATTTCAGCCAGGTCATTTTTTCCGCCGGTAGCCACCTGAGCCAGCAGTTTTACTTTCAAACCGCCGTTGGGGTAGCCTGCTTCGGCCAGCAGCTGCTTGGCTTTGTCGGGGTTGTATTCACGGAATACCTTGTCGCCGCCCACATCGTCCTGGGGCGCAATGGTGAACAAAGGCTCAAGATAGCCAAAACCTAAGGTG
>DGEC01000064.1:0-7046 GCA_002385745.1 Firmicutes bacterium UBA3936 | reverse complement strand
CAAAACCGAGGTTCTCCAGTTTCTGGGTCTGGGCGCCGTCGGCACCGGTCCAGAGGTGCGCTTCCCTGGCTTCCATTTTCTGGGAGGCTGTAGACGCATCGGGGATAACAAGAATTTCTATGCTGTCCAGATAAGGTCTGCCTTCCCGCCAGTAGTCTTCATTCTTTACCCAGACCAGTCTCGCATCCCTCTCAAAGGTTTGCAGTTTAAACGGCCCGGTACCTACCAGATTCTCCTTCATCCAATCAATGCCGGCATTGTCTTCCAGTCCGCCGTGTGCTTCGAAGGCGGCCCGGGAATACATTTGCGCAATACCGATTGTTTCCAGCATCTGGTTGGTCCACCAGTTCAGGTGGAAGCGGACGGTATAGTCATCTAACTTCTCAACATAGTTGACTTCCTGGTTTTCTTTTGGAATATAGGAAAAGTCTGCTGCAACATCGAAGCGCCATACTACGGAATCAGCGTTGAAATCTGTCCCGTCATGGAACTTGACGCCTTCTCTTAATTTGAAGGTAATTGTCTTGGCTTCAATATCTTCTTCCCAGTCTGTTGCCAGAATTCCCTCAAGCGAACGGTCGTTGGCAACAGCCAGCAACGGCTCTGCACCCGGCATGGCAAAAGCATAATCTCCCGGGCCCATGTCAGGGAACCAGCTCATGGAAATCGGCCCCGAAGGCTGCAGCATAACCAGTTTTCCACCGTACTGGGGCTCAAGCTCGCCTTCGCCGGCTTCGTTGTTATTGCCGTCATTGTTGTTATTTTTGCCACCGCAACCGACTGCCAGTGCCAGCAGCAAGACAAGCAGAACACAGCCCAGTATAAGAAGGGACTTTTTGCTTGATCTCATCCTTCTACCTCCTTTTTTTCAGGACAGGAATAATTATGCGCATCTTCTGCTGCAGATATTGCTGCAGAAAGGCTGCAACCGGTGTAGCAGTTGAAATATTGCTTTTGGCACCCCTCACTACTTTGCTTAAGGCATGCTGAAAACGACTTCTTGTCCTCTTATAAACACACCTCCCCCCTAAACATACCTCCCTTGGCATTATTCCTTTATAAATAGCCGAGTAACCGGTATTTATGCAAATTATATAATACTGTGATATTTTTTACAAGTCAAAAGATTCAGACTAAAACTATGAAATATTAAGCTATCATTGTGGAATTGCCCCGGCCTGTGTTAAAATGGAGTTGTGGCATAAAGAAACCGGGAGATAAAAATGGAACTGGGAATAGTCCTCACAATACTTTCTCCATACCTGACGGCAATTCCTGCTTTGGCTGCTTTTTTTAAAATTTTGGCAGGGAAAATACCGGTATACAACAATCCTTTAAATGACGGCTTACTTGTGCTTTTTGCAATATCCCTGATTTCGGGGACCCTTAGCCGTTCCTTCCTTTCTGCTCTTTCTTCCTTGGTCATACTGCTGTACTTTTGCATAACTAATTACCTGCAACATAAAATAACTGACGAACACAAAGCAGGCGCTTTTTTGCAGAAGGTCTGGCTGTACTCGCTGCCGACGGCAGTTTTGGGCATTGTAGAAAAAATGGCTTCCTACTATTTTGATTTAACCTGGATAGCGGATTTTTATCTTAATGAACCAATCACATATGTCTACAGGATCTACAGCACATACGGCAACCCCAATATTGCCGGTGCCTGGTTTGCCGCCATGGTTCTTGTCGGATTGCATTTTTTTGAGGCCGGCCGCTTTCAAAAAAAATTATATTATTTCACCGGCCTGGCCCTTTACCTTGTCGCCCTGTTTTTTACAGGCTCCAGGGGAGCGACAATGGCCCTGGAAGCAGCTTTCCTTATTTACGCCGTCTTTACAAAAAACAGAGTTGTCCGGCTGCTTTTACTCTCCACCATTGTTCTGATTGCTGTCCTGGCTTTTTTCTCTCCCGAGCTCCACACAAGCCACCAGTTGAATGCCAGAAGTCATATTTGGGTAAAGAGCTTCAATATATTTAAGGAAAGCCCGCTGCTTGGCGGGGGAACATTTGGCGTTTCCACCCGGATTAACAAGCTTCATGCTCATAATATCTGGCTTTCCTTCCTGGCGCTCTACGGGACTGCAGGGCTTGCCGCTTATTTGTGGCTCCGGGCTTATGTGTACCGCTGCCTGGCGCTGCTTTACCGGCAAAAGCTGTCTTTATTCCCGCTGCTTGCGGCAGTACAGGGCTTGATTGTAGTCCACGGCATAGTTGATTTTATTATGATGAGCCCGCAGGGAGGCGTTCTTGTTCTGGCGGCTGCAGCCGTTGCCGCGGGACTTGCCCGGAGCCTTGAACCGGAACTGCAAAAGACTTAATAAATTATGCATCTGTAAAAGGATTTTGCCGGATCAATGGCGAAAGTTATTTTAGTGAAGGGGTTCACTGAAAATGACCGGGTGCATGTCCGGTCTGTTGTCCTTTTCGGCACGACCGGACGGTTTTGTCCGGCCATCCTGTCAGCAATTTTCCCGTCATGCCACATGGAAAAGGCCGGCCAAATTCCAGCACATCATCATAATCATTAAAGAAAAGGAAGGTGAGAAGTTTGCCAAATAAAATAAGGACTGCAGATGAGGTAGCAATGCTTATTGAGGACGGCATGACCATAGGGGTCAGCCTAATGGGGCTGGCCGGCTGGGCGGAAGAAGTTGCGCAGGCTATCGAGCGCAGATTCCTTGAGACAGGACACCCCCGGGACCTGACAATCGTCTCCAGCTCGGGTGCCGGTGATGACAAGGAGTATGGGCTTACCCGTTTTGGACATGAAGGCCTGGTCAAGAGGTGGATAGCCGGTATTATGCGCCAGGCGCCCAAGCTGGGGAAGCTGGTGCAGGAGAATAAGATAGAAGCCTACAACTTCCCGCAAGGCGTGGTTGTGCAGTTGTGGCGGGAAATTGCCGCCAAAAGGCCCGGTTTGATTACCAAAGTAGGCCTTGGAACCTATATGGATCCGCGTATCGAAGGCGGCAAGATGAATGCCAAGACCACCAAGGATCTGATCAAAGTTATTGAGATAGAGGGAGAGGAATACCTGTTATATCCCACATTCCATGTTGATGTGGCGCTTATCAGGGGTTCCGTGGCCGATGAAAACGGCAACCTGACTATGGACAGGGAAGGTATTTTGCTGGAGGCACTTCCGCTGGCACAGGCGGTAAAGAACTGCGGCGGTATTGTCATTGCCCAGGTAGAGGAGATAGCCCTGGCAAATACCCTTCATCCCAAGAGTGTCAGAGTTCCCGGGATCCTGGTGGATTATATTGTCAAGTGTACCAACCCGCAGCAGCACCATATGCAGACGGAAGCTCAATACTATGTTCCCTCTTTTGCCGGTGAAGTTAAAATCCCGCTTTCCTCCATCCCGCCTATTCCGCTGGATGAACGGAAAATAATCGCCCGCCGGGCGGCCATGGAACTGGCTCCCGGAGCTATTGTCAACCTGGGGATTGGCATTCCCGCAGATGTGGCCGCTGTCGCAGCGGAAGAAAATGTATCTCACCTGATGCATTTAACAACGGAGTCGGGCACAATCGGCGGGGTGCCTGCCAGCCCGCCTGATTTCGGCCATGCTTACAACCCCGAGGCGGTTATTGAACACCACGCCCAGTTTGACTTTTACGACGGCGGCGGTATAGATATTGCTTTTCTCGGCATGGCCCAGGCAGATAAAGAGGGAAATATAAATGTAACGAAATTCGGCAACAGAGTTGTAGGAAGCGGCGGTTTTATCAATATCAGCCAGAACTCCCGCAAGGTTGTCTTCTGCGGGACCTTCACCGCCGGCGGTTTAAAGGTTGCCGTTGAAGACGGCAAACTGGTCATTCTTCAGGAAGGCAAATACAAAAAACTGGTGGAACATGTTGACCAGATAACCTACAGCGGCAAATATGCGCGCAACATAAAGCAGCCTGCTGTCTATGTGACGGAAAGGGCGGTTTTTGAATTGGGAGACGAAGGACTTGTGCTTACCGAAATAGCTCCCGGAATTGATCTGGAAAAAGATGTTCTTGACCAAATGGCTTTCAAACCCAAAATCTCTCCCGATCTAAAAACCATGCCGCCTGAAATGTTCAGGGAGAAATGGGGACAGCTTGCGTCTATAATCGGCTGAGAACAGTTTTGCGGCAGCCGGTATTGATTTCCAAAAATTATTTAAATAAAGGAGGATCTGAATGAAGAAAAAGGTATTTAAAATCGGTATGGTAGGAGCAGGAACCATGGGCAGCGGTATTGCCCAGAAGATGGCTCAGGAAGGCCTTAACGTCGTCCTTGTTGACGTCGGTGAAGCGCAGTTGGAACGCGGAATGGGCATGATCCGCGGTACCCTGCAGGAAGCTATTGACCGCAAGATCCTTACCCAGAAAGAAGTGGATGTAACTCTTTCCCGTATTAAACCTACTGTAGACAAGCAGGAACTGAAAGACTGCGACCTGATAGTAGAGGCAGTATTTGAAGACCTGAAAGTAAAGCAGGATCTGTTTGCCGAGCTGGACAAGATCTGCGATGAAAAAACCATTTTGGCCTCCAATACCTCCAGCTTTTATATCTCGGATCTTGCCAAGGCCACTAACAGGCCTGACCGGGTAATCGGCATGCACTATTTCTTCCACCCGGCCAAGAACCGCCTGTTGGAAATTGTGCCTCACGACGGCACCAGCCAGGAAACCATTGAAAGGACCCAGCTAATTGCCAAGCTGCATGCCAAAACGGCAATTCTGGTTAAAGACGCTCCCGGCTTTACCGTCAACCGTATCTTTATCCCCTGGTATGTAACTGCCATCCGGATTTATGAAGAAGGCATTGCCAATATGCCCTCCATCGATGAAATCTGCAAAAAAGCATTTGGCATCGGCATGGGCCCCTTCAAGCTGCAAAACGAATCCGGTATTGCCATCGGTCTGCATGCGGCAAGAACATTGGCCAAGGAAAGAGGTTCTTTCTACGAGCCTCCCGAAACCCTGCGGCATTATGTTGAAGACCTGAAGTCCAACTTTGATATCGAGGGCGAAATCGATGAAAGCAGGGCTCAGGATGTAATTGACCGCATGTTTGCCGCCGTTTTCGGTGTTGCCTGCACAATGATTGATGAAGGCATTGCAACCATGGAGGACATTAACAGAGGGACAAGGATCGGCCTTACCTGGAAGCAGGGTCCCTTTGAATTAATGAACAGCGTAGGCATTGAGAAAGCTTATAAGATTGTCAAAGAACTGTCGGAGAGCCGTTCCGACTTCCCGATGCCGAAGTTCCTGGAGGAGCAGTATAAGAAAGGCGTTCCCTTTGAATTCAACTATATTGATCTGGAAGTCAAAGATGATATTGCCTACATTACCTTTAACCGTCCGGAAGCCATGAACGCCTTGAATTCCACGGTTATGGCCCAGTTTGAAAAGGCGCTTGACGAGGCTGAACAGAATCCTGCCGTTAAAGCCATCGTTCTCAAAGGGACGGGCAAGGCCTTTATTGCCGGCGCCGACATTAAGTTCTTCGTAGAAAACATCAAAAACAACAACCTGAAGCGGACATACGACTTTACCCGCAAAGGCCATGACCTGCTGCTGCGGTTGGAAAACTCCCCCAAGATGACTATCGCCCAGCTTGACGGGCTGTCCCTGGGCGGCGGCAGTGAAGTTGCCCTGGCCTGCCAGGCCATTGTGGCTACGGACAAAGGTTCCTTTGGCTTCCCGGAAACAGGCATCGGTATTTTCCCGGGCCTTGGCGGTATGATCCGGACAGAACGGCATATCGGGCCTGAACTGACCAAGTATTATGTATTTACCGGAAAGACAATCTCTGCGGAAGAAGCCAAGGAACTCGGCATTGTCACCAAGCTTGTTGACCCGACAGAGATTGATGACGCCATCAAGGAACTGGTGGCCGCAGGCAAGTTCGACAAGTATGCGCCGCGCGAAATTCCCGCCAAATATGACGAACTGAAGAAAGCCTTCAGCCCTGAAAATACCGAGAGACTGCTTGAAGGCAAGGAGCCCGAAGGTGTCAGCCCCGAGCTGGCGAAGAAACTGGTGGACATAGTTGCCCGGAAGGCTCCGCTGGCGCTGCGCACTTCCAATGAATTAATTGATGCCCAGTCGAAAGTCTCAATTAAGGAAGCCATAGAACTAGAGATGGATAAACTCTATTATATGTTCTCCACGGAAGACGCTCTTGCAGGACTGTCTTCACCCGGTCGTCCGCCCAAATTCCAAGGCAAATAAATAACGGAGGAGGATTTCCATGTTAACAAAGGCATATATCCCCTATAGAGGATATTACAGCTCTCCCTTTTGCAAGTGGCAAGGCAGCATGCAGCATGACAACTCCATTGAGCTGGGAGCCAAAACAAGTAAAAGATGGTTTGCCGAGAAAGGCATTGACCCGAAAGAGTTCGAGTATCTCTACCTTGGAATAACTGTTGGCCAGCACCGTGTGTTTTTCGGTTCTACCTGGGCAGCCTATCTGATGGGAGCACCGGACATTCCCGGGATGACCATCATGCAGGCCTGCTCCACAGCTACCACAACGGTATTCAACGCCAGTGCGTCGGTAGAGCTTGGAAATCTTGAAATGGCTTACTGCCTGCTCACCGACCGCTGCTCAAACGGCCCCCATACCATCTGGCCGAATCCCCTGGGGCCGGGCGGTGAAGTAATTTCTGAAAACTGGAATATGGACAACATGGCAGCCGACCCCTCTACGGGGCAGGGCACCCTGAACACGGCAGAAAATGTTGCCAAGAAGCATGGCTTCACCCGCGAACAGGCTGACGAACTGGTTTTGATCCGCTACCAGCAGTACGACAAGGCATTGGAAAATGACCGTGCCTTCCAGAAGCGTTATATGTTCCCCGTTGAGGTAACGGTCTCCCGCAAGGAAAAGAAACTTGTCGAGTGCGACGAAGGCGTACCCACAACATCCAAAGAAAAACTGGCACGGCTGCGCCCGGTAATGGAAGGCGGCATTCACACCTATGGCGGCCAGACGCATCCGGCAGACGGCAACGCCGGTATCATTGTCACCACAAAAGACAGGGCAGCCGCCTT
>DGEC01000017.1:3422-4769 GCA_002385745.1 Firmicutes bacterium UBA3936 | reverse complement strand
CAACGGCAGTCATCGCCACAAGCAGCATGACGGCAAAGACCAGTGTGAGTATTTTTTTCATTATGCTTCCTCCTTACGAAATATTAGGGTTGCCAAACCGGCGCATGTAAATAGCGCGAACATACTGACTTAAAAGAAAAATCTGAAAACTTTGCAAATGGCATATTATCTAGGCAAGCAAATAACCTCACCTCACCATTTACATTGTTTGTTACATATTGCTTATTTTATGGGGCAAATTGCATTAACAAACATCTCTGCAATTATTATTCTAACATGATAGTAACTATTAAATGCTCATTTTGTCAAGAGCCCGGTCAACTTTTTGCCCTGCAACTCAGCCGGTCATTTCTCCTGGCCGGCTCAATAGTCCGGCAAACAAGGCAGGCAGAGCCGTTACACTAATTTATATTTAAGTTATATTTAAGCGATGCTTCTTTTATATCACTTTTAAACACAGCCGGTTTTTATTACCATCACAAAAACAAAATAAAGCCGGTAATAATAATTTCACCGGCAGTTAATTATTTTTCTGCTCGTAGTAATTGCGGGAAACAGATACCTCAAGGCTGCCCATTTCATTGATCCTGACACTGACTCCAATATTATAGCCGTCCCCGCCGGGAGCAAAATTCCCGACCACATAATTAAAGAGCCCGCTTTGGCCGTCGAAAGGCATAAACTCATTTACCCGGTGACCTCTTTCCTGGACAACCCTCTTGTAAAAATCATAAACTTTCCTTCCGTTAAGATTTTCGTCCAAAATTACATAAGTGTACAATATATTGCGGGTCTGGGCTCCAAACATGGGGTTATATGACATGTCCGACTGCCTGATGTCAGAGGTTATTGTTTTGTAAACAGGCAAATTATCCGGCAGACCTGTCTCAACACTGCCGCTGCCCCCGCTGCCGCTCCTTCTCTTCCAGAACACGACAATTATCACTGCCAAAACAACAACGACTGCAGTTGCAAGAAACTCCATTTTATACCTCCCAGGGACTTCTTTGGTTTCACTTTCTTTATTTTACCACTAATTGCCGGCAGTTGTTCCTATATAATAAATTCTTATATCAGTATAACCGCGCATTTTAACCGGCATAATGGTTAAAACAGTGAGCTGCCGCAAGCGGCAGCTCACTTAAAACTAAACGATTTCCAAAAACACTGCTTTACCTGCAGAGCTTCGTCCTTCTGAAGAGCACCACACCTGCCGTAATAAGCAGCAGGCCAAAGACGGTCAGGTACAGGCCGTCCGCAGAAGTACGGGGCAGGCTGGGTCCGGCAGGTTCGTCTCCGGGTGCAGGCGCAGGAGCATCGTCCCCGGGTGCCGGTGCAGGAGCATCG
>DGEC01000017.1:0-3252 GCA_002385745.1 Firmicutes bacterium UBA3936 | reverse complement strand
TGCAGGAGCATCGTCTCCGGGTGCAGGCGCAGCAGTACCTTTTACAGCTATGGCCGCCCATCCGCCAACGGCTATTTTACCGCTTGCCGGAATGGCAACAGTGGCTTTGCCGTTGGCATCGGTGGTACCCAGGGATGCACCTGTTTCAGCATCAAAAACCTCTGCATTGGCATACGGATTTGTTGAATAAGTAAAGGTCATGAAGTCAAGCACCCATTCTGTTGCCGTAATAGTCGCATTATTGCCGTCGACATCGGCTTTCAGGGCGATTGCCTTGGCAGGTGCATTCTCCGGATCGGTGGCAATAGCAATGACAATATTGTCACCGTCCTTTACCGCATAGGCATCTGCCGTCGGGTTGCCAACAGGTTCGTTATCATTAACAATCATGAAAGGTATTTGCTCTACACCCCAGCACTTGCTAACCATGTACATATTAAAGAACGAGGGGTCAGGACCGGCTGTAAGACCGCTCTCGCCACCGGAATAGTAAGCCTTATGGGCTTCCTTGAGAACGGCGGCTACAGTCAGTTCGCTGACAGTTACGGGAGCTGCCGCGAGTTTAATCTCTCCGTCAATGCTAACCGTTACATACACGGTTGCCTCGGCTGCCAGAGCGCTGCCCGCCAGTACCAGCAGCATTGTCAGGACAACAGCCAAAGAAAGAACCTTTCTCATCAGGTTACCTCCCTTTTATTATTTTTATTAACTACAATGAGATCACGCAGGAAGTATAAATAATACTGAAAAGTCTGATAACTTTCTCACTTCCTTTTTGCCCAAGCAAGCAAATAACATCACCCTCCGTTTTCCCGGGACACTGGTTAACGCTGCCTGATTTTTTGTCGATTTTCCCGGTAAGCAGTTGAATTTCTCTCAGATGTTGCGAAAATTTATTAATCTTACTAAGAATAGTACATATAAACCACAGCATTGTCAAGGCGGATTTTTCCGCCGTCAAGACGCTGCCGGCGGCTAAAAAACGCCTGCCGGAAGCAACTGCATAACCGGCAGCAGCTACATAATTAATTATATGAAACAAACAGCCGCTTTATATCAGCGGTGACAAGAATTGCAAATTTCAGGCTTTACTGCGCCTGCCGGAGGCGGACGGCAAAATAAAATCCTTTCCGGCACCCGGACAAGTACCGGAAAGGATTTTTCTCAGCCTTTAGACCGTTTGTTTGTCGCAGCAGCTAGCCCGCTTGAGTCTTTTGATCAATAAATTCGTAACTTCCGCCTGGCTGCGGCTCGGCCACTATCATTCGTTCATGGAATTTCTCCAGGGATGAGCGGTGGCCGATGGAAACAATGGTGGTATCCTTCATTCTTTCCAGGAGCATGTTGTACAGTTCTTCTTCGGACGGCTCGTCCATAGCAGCCGTTGCTTCATCAAAGAACAGGTAATCCGGCTTGTAAAGCATGGCTCTTGCAATACCCAGTCGCTGCTGCTCGCCGCCGGAAAGGATCATATTCCAGTGGGCTACAACATCAAGCCTGTTAACAAATTCCCCAAGCCCCACATCCTCAAGCACCTGGATGATTTCTTCCCGTGTATATTTCTCCGGCGGCTCGGGGTAGCTGACGGCCTCCGCCAGCGTGCCGATGGGAATGTAGGGCTTTTGCGGCAGCACAATGACCTTCTTGCCTGCCGGTATCAGCACTTCGCCCTTGCCAAAGGGCCACAGACCTGAAAGAACCCTGAAGAGCGTTGTTTTCCCGGCGCCGGTTTTTCCTTTGATCAGCACTTTCTCGCCCGGCTTGATAACTATATCCTTTGCCGCAACCATCAACTGCCCGCTTGGCAGGTATATTTCCAATTCCGGCAGGGTAATCTGGTCAGCTTCCTCTTCTTTAATGACAATCCGGGATTCCTTAAGCAGGGCTTCGGACCTTTCACGGCTGTCCAGGAAGCCGGTTAGACGGTTGATTACCGCCTTCCAGGCCGCCAGCTGGGCATACATAGTTTTGAAAAAGTTAAAGGTACCGGTAACTGTGGCAAAAGCCTGGGATATCTGCATAATTGCACCATAGCCGCCGGGCAGGCCTACGGTAAAATAGGCAGGGCCCAAAAGCAGAGAAATCAGAACGCCGTCAAGGGAAGTAAAAGTCTGGTTGGCAAAGCCAAGTTTCATGTTCCTCATCATTATTCTGAACGAGTTGGCAACAACATTGTTAAATACCCCCATCAGGCGCCTATGTTCAACTTTTTCGCCCCCCAGGAGGGCAATCTGTTCACTGTTTTCCCTGACGCGGACCAGGGAGAAGCGGAAGTCGGCCTCATGCCTTGTTTGATTGTAGTTTAAACCGATTAACTGCCGGCCGAAATAATGGACGACAAAGGTGCCCAGCACCGCCCAGACCAGGGAGATGACAATGAAGTAGCCGGGGAAAGACCAGTCCCTGCCAAAAATCATGAGAGGAATAGAGCGCGACAAGTTCCAGAGAATTACCAAAAAGGTGCCCAGCGTTACAAGCTGCTGCAATAACTGAAAGGTATACATCCAGGTATTTAAAATGAAATTATTAATATCCTCCGAGATACGCTGGTCGGGGTTGTCCGTCTGGCTGCCTGTAAACTGCATCCTGTAGTAGTTATACCCGGACATCCAGTCCTTCAGGTAGGTAGATGTCATCCATTTTCTCCACCTGATCTGAATCCAGCCGTCTATATAACCTTTCAAGGTCCCTGTAAAAACCATGACAAAAGTAAAAATGGCAAACACTTTCAGCTGCTGTATCCACAGGGGATAATCAACAAGCGTATAGGCGTTTGTCCAGTCCAGGTACCACTGGTTCATGCGAATCATGGCGCCGACACTGAGCAGCATCATCAAAATACTGATCAGCAAAAGCCCCCAGGTCCCCCGCCGGTCCGGCGCCTTGGTCCAGTACGGAATAGACAACCTCCAAAGCTGCTTGGCCATTCTGATAATTTTTTTCATTTATTATAACCTTCCCTCAGACAAATTTTAGACAATAATTCATAAATTCACAAAATTTTCACTACAGCAACTCAAATGAAGCGCGCCGCATCCCGTTCGTGCTGCTTGGCCTCTTTTCTGCCCGATTTAAGAATTACTATAAAAGCCGGCACGCACACAACAACTCCTCCGACAACCAGAAGCATCAAAAGCCTGTCACTGGTCAGGGGCTTGATTTCCGCACCCGCACCGGCGGCCGGCATACCCGGAACATCACCCCGCTGGCCGGCAGGCATGCCGGGAGCGGAAGGCTCGGGAGGGGCAGAAG
>DGEC01000106.1:12649-13711 GCA_002385745.1 Firmicutes bacterium UBA3936 | reverse complement strand
AGATGTGTATAAGAGACAGCTTTATAATCCAGGTATTCCGTTCGCCAGTCCTCCTCTTCTGCCCGGGGCACCGCAATTATCTCCTGAACCTTGGGACAGCCCACAATTTCCACATTCTTCTCTTCAAGAGAATCTTGCAGCCGCGGCAGAAACTCCGGGGCAACTTTTTCGTGGATAAGCAGTGTCTCCAAAGCATTGCACACGGAAACATACTGGGTTTTGGAATCGACGACAATCTTCTCGGCCATTGCCAAATCCGCCGCTGCATCTACATAACAGTGGCAAACCCCGTTGGCATGCCCCAAAACGGGAATGTTTGAATGTTCCATAATATAACGGACAAATTCGTTGGAACCCCTGGGTATGATTAAATCAATATAGTCATCCATTTTCAGCATATCGCGGACATCGTCCCTTGTTTCCAAAAGGCAGGCCCAGTTTTGAGGTATGCCTGCTTCTTCCGCAGCGGTGATTATTATTTCACTTAAAATGCGGTTGGTTTCCCGGGCTTCCGAGCCGCCTTTCAAGAGTACGCCGTTGCCGCTTTTTAGGCATAAAGCGGCAATCTGCACCAGGGCATCCGGCCGGGACTCAAAAATAACCCCAATTACACCGATGGGGCAGGTAACCCTGTACAACTCCAGACCCACATCCAGTTCCGTTGCGAGGAGTGTTTTGCCTACCGGGTCTTCAAGTTCAATCAAATCGTTAATGCCGTTTATAACCGTTTCTATTTTTTCTTCATCAAAGACCAGCCTTTTCAGCAGAGGAGGCGCCAGGTTTTCCTCCTTGCTCCGCGCCAGGTCCTCCCTGTTTGCTGCAATAATTTTTTCCTTGTGCCGTTCTAAAGCTCCTGCAATTTGCCTTAAGGCGCCGTTCTTTACACTCGCATCTGCAGCAGCCAGCCGGATGGCCGCCTGTTTTACCAGGGAAGCCACTTTCTTCATGTCCATAACAATCCCCTCCTGACCTGTAATTATAATTATAGGCCAAGATACAATTAATTTCTACCTTAACCAGTAATTTGGCCTCAATAAAGATAAATGTACATGAAAAAGGCAA
>DGEC01000106.1:3379-12454 GCA_002385745.1 Firmicutes bacterium UBA3936 | reverse complement strand
CCAAGATAAGTTTCAAGCAAAGCAGCCGTTTTCTTGTTTACGGCGGCAATATCCGCCTCCCTGATAATATGCTCGCGCAAGTTATATTTCTGCTTCAGCCTGATGATTTTGAGGACACTGCTGTTTATCCGTTCCTCTGCAATCTCCCCGCTTTCCACTGCCTCAATGAGCCCTTCCAGGGCACTGTATTGGGTTTTAACATCATGGCAGACCAAAAGCAGGTCGTTTCCTGCCTTAACTGCCTGCACAACCGCCTGTTCGATCGGGAAGTAATTGCTTATTGCCCCCATAGTCAAATCATCCGTAACGGCAATTCCGTTGAAATTCAATTGCTCCTTTAATATTTCAGTTACCGTTTTTTCAGACAGGGAAGCGGGATATTGATTGTCAATCCGGGGCAGCAGTATATGGGCTGTCATTACTGCTTCAATATTAATATCAATAGCTGCCATAAAGGGCTGCAGTTCGAAAGTCTTCAGCCTTTCCAGGTTAAAATCAAGCACCGGCAGGCCGACATGGGAATCGACATCCGTATCGCCGTGACCGGGAAAATGCTTGACTACGGGGATAATCCCACCGTCACGCAGCCCTTTTGCCGTTTGTATTCCTATCCTTGTTACCACATCCGGGTTATTGCCGTAAGCCCTGCTGCCGATGACCGGATTGAAGGGATTGCTGTTAATATCAAGCACCGGGGCAAAATTAAGGTTAAACCCGAATATTTTTAATCTTTCCGCAAGCAAAAGTCCTGTTTGATAGGCAAATCCGGCATCATTCACCTCCCCGACCAACCGGGCTTCCGGCATTTCAAGCAGATCGGCGGGAAGCCTGCTAACCCGCCCGCCCTCTTCATCAACGGAAAGAAATAAAGGAAGCCTGTTTTTTGCATTTGTTTCTTTCAGGGAATTTAAAAGATCCAGCAGCTGGCTGCTGTCAACTATGTTTCTTCGAAAAAGAATTATGCCTCCCACATGATAATCTGTAATCATTTTTTCTATATCGTTATTTACCACAGTCCCCTCCAGGCCGACAATCACCATTTGACCGGCCTTTTCTGCCAGA
This sequence comes from Firmicutes bacterium UBA3936, assembly GCA_002385745.1. Taxonomy (GTDB): domain Bacteria; phylum Bacillota; class Dethiobacteria; order Dethiobacterales; family Dethiobacteraceae; genus DTU027. The sequence continues at coordinate 11,392 of DGEC01000106.1, read as the reverse complement.
GACATTTTCTTGAGAATCTCTTCCGCAGAGCCCTCCCCGTTTTCCTCAATGCCGTTTGCATTGTTTTGGAGACCGGGATGCTGCCGGCTGTAGAGCCGCCCAAAGAGGAGAACTGAACCAAACAAGGCGACCATTACTATAACATAAGCCAGTTTCTTCAATATTGACACTCCCGCTGCCTTTTCTGCCGCATCCGGTATTCTGGCAGGCATGCTGCCAATAGTTTTCTACATATATTTGAGGTTATACATGCTTGGCGGCGCCGGCAAATCCCATAAATAAACAAGGGAGTCCTGAAACCCTGTTCAGGACTCCCTGTTTATTATACAACGGCCGTTGCCTCAATTTCCACCACGATATCGGGATGATACAGGGCCGCTACCCCCAAGAGTGTAGACACGGGCTTGCAGCCTTTTTCCTCCAGCTGTCCGGCGAGCTTTGGCTCAATTTTTCTAAAGGCAGGTATATCGGTGGTGTAATAATTCAGCCGCACAACATCGGCCAGCTCTGCACCCGCCTTTTTCAAAACTGTTTCCAGGTTGTTCAGGGCCTGGTTCAGCTGGGCCTCCATATCTCCCGGGTAAAGAGGCCGGCCCTCGCTGTCAACCGAAACCTGCCCGGCGCAAAATATTAGCCGCTGCATTCCGGAAACGCTGTTGGCCTGGACAAATCCCAGTTCTTTCTGCCACTCCCACGGGTTGATAATCTTTTTCTCCAAAAATAATCACCTCACAAAAAGGAATATTATGAACTGCCGCGGTCCGTACCCTTTGCCACATCCCGTAAATATCTTGTAAATTCATTCACGATTATTTCAGGATCAGTGCTGTTGTAATGAACTATATTTTTCAAATGAATAAAAGAATCCAGATCCATGTCATCAAAATATACTCCAATTCCTTCGTCTGTTTGTCTGACGACTTTCCCCTTTAAATTAATCATCAGGTTAGACTGTGTTCCGGTTAACACAATTCTGATGGATATGGGAGCACCCGCATCCACAGCATGTTCGGTTTTGACATACATTCCTTTTAAACTCAAGTTTTCGACCGCACCGGTAAACTTCTGACCTCCGGCAGTTATTTCAGCCTGGATCCTGAAAGGAACACGGCTGAACCTGCGTTTTTCCATGGATCTCACCTCAATGGATTGATAATTCTTATTTCGCGACAAATAAGCAATTACCTTTTGTTTTCCGTACAATACCGGAGAATTAACAGCTTGACCGGGGAGAACCTTTATGCTACCTTTAAATTAACCGCCTGCCGCAGCAGGCACGCTGCCTAAATCCAAATCTTTTTACCAGTTATACCATGAAGGTATTCGCCTTCTCACGGAAAGCAGTACATTTATGGTTTTTTTTATTGGAGGGAGAAAAATGACCAACACGGAAAAAGTAAAAAAACCGGTCCTGGCAGGTTTCTTTATTGCCCTCGGGCTGCTCTTGCCTTTCTTAACCGGGCAGTTGCAAAGTCTCGGCAATGCCCTGCTGCCCATGCACATTCCCGTACTGATTGCCGGCTTTATCCTGGGCGCACCTTTCGGGCTTATTATCGGTTTCATTTTACCGGTGCTACGCAGTGCTTTGTTTGGTATGCCGCCCATCTTCCCCGTCGCTGTTTCCATGAGCTTTGAGCTGGCAGCCTACGGCTTTTTCACCGGTTTGTTCCACCGCCTGCTGCCCAAAAGGCGCTTGTCAATCTACATATCGCTAATCACATCCATGATTATAGGCAGAATAGTCTGGGGGACTGTCCGCTGGATACTACTACACCTGGCTGAAGTTCCGCTGACCTGGGAAATCTTTGTTACTGAAGCCTTTGTTAAGGCAGTTCCCGGTATAATACTGCAAATAATCCTCATACCCATAATAGTTGCAGTCGTAGAACACCGCAAAGCTTAAACACGGAGTGAGATGCTGTGAAAGCTGAACAGGCCCGCTACGCGGCCCTTTTCTCACGTATTGACACTTTATGCAAAAAACATGCGACAGTTAATGTGGCTATTGACGGCAACTGCAGTGCCGGCAAAACCGCTCTGGCCGCCCTGCTGAAAACAATCTATCCCTGCAATGTTTTTCATATGGACGATTTCTTTCTCCCCGAGGAATTGAAAACCCCGGCGCGCCTGGCGGAACCGGGCGGCAATGTCCACTATGAACGATTTGCCCGGGAGATACTTCCCCACCTGGCGGGCAAAAAAGCTTTTTCCTACCACCCCTTTGACTGCCGAAGACAGGCTCCGGGTGAAATTATAACGGTGAGACCGCAAAAGCTGAATATTATTGAAGGCGTGTACAGCCTGCATCCGGCGCTGGCCCATGCTTACCACCTTAAGGTTTTTCTGGCTATTGATCCCCGCACCCAGGACAAACGCCTCCGCAAGCGCAGCGGGCCCCTTTTGTATAAGCGTTTCATTGAAGAATGGCTGCCCCTTGAAAACAGCTACTTCCGGGAATTTAGAATCATGGAGCAGTGCCACCTTGTTTTTTTGCAAAACTGACTTGAGAAGGCAGCGGTTTACTGTTGGCCGGGCAAGCCTGAAGGTTCACCCTTTTGCTCCAGCAGGCTTTTAACCCGGGCCACAGCCAGCTCAATATAACCGCTGAGAGGAGTGTTCTGCACTCCCATGATCTCAACTCCGCATTTTTTCATGGGAATAAGAATTTTCAGCGCCCTGCTTGCGGCTACCGCCCGGGCCATGACCGGTGTTATTTCACCTATGAAGGAATCGGCAAGAATGATGCCCAAAGGCCCGATAATAATATCGGCATCCCGGCAACCGACCACAACGGAGTTTTCACCGGTAGCTCCCATGTCCGCCCCCGCCTTGAGCATCGCCGAGGTGGCAATGCTGTTGGTTCCCAGGGCCAGAAGCTGAAGTTCCGGCAAGCTGTTTTTCAGCTGCCTGACGATGGAAGACCCTATTTTCCCGCCCTGGCCGTCAATAATAACTGTCCTTACAGCAGTCTCTTTCCACCACATTTGGCATCTTCCCTTCCTCTTTCTAAACTTGTCCCGCAACCCCGCCGGATCGCGCTTGTGGTTTATCTGCCTTTTATATAGCAAAAGATGTGGACCCGTTCACCGGTCCACATCTTTTTTCCAGGCGCCGTTACTGAACAGTTATTTTAATTGTCGCGGTATCCAGAATAGTATTCCAGGATTCCGTATTAAAGATATGGAAATAAAGCTCAATTTCCTCAATTTTTTCAATACCGTTTTTGGCAAGGTCTTCCTCGAAAAATGAAAGACTGTCCACTGCTTTTTTACCCTGAACGACATCACAGGAAAAAATGGGCTCAACCATGTAGCCGTTTACCGATGTATTCTCGGCCTGAACGGTAATATTTTCCGCACTGTTATTCTCGATGTAAAGAACCGCTTCAGGTCCCATCATGCTTTCCGCTATGCTTTTAAAGATTATTTTAATTCCGGCTTCATCAAAAACAACGGTTCCGGAAGTATCATATTCCTGTGTATAAGTGCCGGCGGCAGAGGTTTCAATAACCACCGGCTCCGAATCAAAAACGGTTGCCCAGGAATCGGTGTTAAAAACATGAAAGACCAGTTCAATCCGAGCCATGACCTCGATACCGCATTTTTGCAGGTCGCTGCCGGTAAATGTTATTGAATCATTGGCTTTCTTTCCCGGTGCCACATCGCAGGAAAAGACGGGTTCAACCATGTAGCCGTTTACTGAAGTGTTCCTGGCCTGGACCGTCACCGGCTGCCCGGAGTTATTCTCAATCAGGATGTTTATTTCCGGCCCCAGCCATGTTTCTTCCAGGCCGGTTGCTGAAATTACAATCCCATCCCTGTCCAGCAGAAGCTGCTCATCAATGGTTATTTCCTTCACTGCAGCTTCATTTGCCTGCTCATTTTCATTTGCTTCATTGCCTCCGGGCGCGGTTGAGGTGCCCTCACCGCAAGCAACAAGACCGGCAAGCAAAACCAGCGCAAGAGCAATTAAGAAAAACCTTTTCCTCATCTTCCATCACCTGTCACAAATATTTGTTAATCTCCACATTATCATATCATTTAACCAAAGGCGGGACAATCCCCTTCATACAGGCGCGGCTCAACCGCCACAAGAAGCATGCACCCAGTAAAAAATCCTGACAGACTCTTGCGCCTGTCAGGATTTTTAATGATCTCCGGAATTTTACCTGCGCAGCGCTTCAACGGGCGGCACCGATGAAGCCGAAATGGCCGGGTAAACACCGAACAACAGGCCGGTGGCCAGGGCAACGCCTCCCGCAATCTGGATGGCCTGAAGGCTGATTGCCGTTTCAAAACCATACTGGGCAAAAAGGCTGGTGCCCCAGATTCCGGCTGCCACGCCGGCGATCGCACCGATGGCGCTTAAATAAAGCGCCTCCAGCAAAAACTGGGTAATTAAGTCGCCCTGTTTTGCGCCCAGTGCCCTTCTAACCCCGATTTCCTTTGTTCTTTCAGTTACGGCCACAAGCATAATGTTCATAATGCCAAGCCCGCCTACAAGCAGGCTCACGGCTGCAATGCCGCCTAAAAGAAGTGTCATAACCCTGTTGGCTTTGTCGGCTTCCTGCACCAGTTGGTTCAGGTTGGTGATTGTCACCAGGTCCTTGCCGGTTATCAAAGATTGACTCCCCTCCTCGGGAGGTCCCGGTCTGGCAGGCTCGACAATGGGTGCCATATCGAAACCAACATCCGGGGGGATTCCATCCTCGCCGGTAGGCGGTGCAGGCGCTTTGGTGCCCATTCCCAGCTTGCGCGCAATAATCCGCCCAAGCTGTACCGTGGCCAGATCCGCATCAAGCGCCGACTCCGCTTTCCCCCATATTTCCGACACTGTCTTTTTCTTTGCCAGCTGCAAAGCCGTAGTGTACGGAATAATAAATTTATCGTCTATTCCTTCAGCCTGGTTGGGGCCTTTGGGAGCCAGCACGCCGATAATACGGAAGGTGCGACCGTCCAAGGTCAGCGTCTGCCCCACGGGGCTGCGTCCCCGCAGCAGGCCGGCCGCCACGTTATAGCCAAGCACAACCACCGGGGAACGCTGCTCAATGTGCAGGTTGGAAAAGAAATGTCCCGACACCACCGGGTGGTCTCTTATTTCAGGAAACTTGCTGTTTACCCCCACGAGCTGGGCCAGGCCCCTTTCGCGCCGCCAGCAAACCGGCACTTCACCATAGACAACCGGTGTAACCTCCTGCAATTGCGGGACCATTTCCTGCAGCTGCGTGGCAAAATCCGCTTCAAATTCGGCCGACGGGTCTTCCGCTTTGACAACAATTACATTGGCTCCCAGGCTCTTAAACTGGTTAACCACAGCCTGACGCGCACCTTCGCCGATACCCATCAGGCTTACCACAGATGCCACGCCTATGGCAACACCTAAAATAGTCAGGGCTGACCGCAGGGGGTTGGAAAGTATTCCATGCCAGGCCATTTGTACGCTAAACCAGAACCGGACCCATAATGAACGAATCCATTTGAACATCGTATCACTCCTTTGGCAGCCTGCTACTATTCTTCTTCAGACTTGTCGGGCCGTTCCGGCAGAATGCTTTCATTGGACCGGATGCTCCGGCTGGGCAGCAGATCGGCTGTGCTGCCGGTAATAACCTGCTCCCCTTCCTTAAGCCCTTCCTTGACCTCGGCATACATGCTGTCCATCAGTCCCAGCTTAACAGGCACAAGCCTGATGGTACCGTCTTCCTCCAGCACTTCAACTTTGGATTTGCCGTCATCCTCAAATACGGCTTCAATGGGAACAAGGAGCACATCTTTGGCGCTGCCGGCATTAATAAATCCTCTTGCCTGCATTCCGGGACGGAGGTTATCACTGCCGCTTACTTTAATTTCCACATAAAACCTGGTGCCGCTTTCGCCGCCCCAGCCAATTGTGGACACGTTCAGGACTTCTCCGGCAAATACTTCGCCCGGCAAAGCATCAACTGTGATATCAACATGCGCGCCCTGCTGGACCAGTAAAATATCAATGTCATCAATTTCAGTGCCCAGCCTCATATCTTTAGCAATATAAATATGGCCAATCCAGTCCCCCGGCTGTACCGTTCTGCCGGGCATGGCATCAATATAGGCTACAATACCGTCCATGGGTGCAGTGATCTCCAGTGCACTGAACTGGTTGTAAAGCTGCTGGATTTCAAGCTGGATGGCGCGTATTTTTGCCAGTTTTTCCTGAATGAGATTAAGCGCGTCCTCTCCCGCCAGTGAAATCAGAGGCTCTCCCTTTTCCACCAGTTGCATGTTGCTGACAAAAATACGTGTAATTATGGCTTCGGCACTGCTAAGTACCCTTTCTTCCTCTGCATAGCCGTCAACAACGGACATGTAGCGCAGCCACCTGGCATTGTATTCATTAAGTGCCTGCCGTTTGTCTTTTGCCAGGCCGATTTTGGCAATCATATCGGGCTGCACCAGTCCGGGGTTGTCGCCCTCCAAGGTTACCCAGTGGACAAAAACATACTGGTCGCCGCTGCCCCTTCCGCCGGTAACCGAATCATAAAGATCCGATGCTTTTTCCGTTATTAAATTGGGATTGATATCAACAACTTTAGCCCGCACATAACCTGAAAAATCAGAAAACGATAACAGGACCTCGTCTCCTACCTCAACATTTTCCAATTCTCCCGGCAGGAGTTTTGCGGTAATCCTGAATTTAGAATCGTTGACAACCCGCGCCACTATCAGGCCGCGCTCCAGTTTGTCCCCTTCCTTGACCGTAAGGCCGGTTACCCTGCCTGCAATGGGGGAGTACAGCGTAATGCCCCGGGTAGGATCAATATAATCCACCTGATCAACCGGAACATTCATCAGTTCAGCCAAAGACTTGCGTTCAGCCGCCAGTTCAGCCTGCTTGCCGTCAATCTGTGTCTGCAAGTCAGGCGCCTCCAACCTGACCAGCAGTTGGCCTTGCTTGACTATATCCCCTTCTTGGACAAATGATTCCTTGATTGTATATGTAGCAGAAGTACCGGAATACCTGTTCCCGGGAACCTGGATACTGCCGCCCGATGAGGGGTTGAGCTGACCTGTAACTTCCACTCCTACGGTAATGTCACCCCTGATCACCGGCTTGGTGGCATAAACAGGCCCCGCAGCTTCTTCTTCAGGGGGTGGAACCAGCTGCTTGTAGGCATAGTAGCCTCCACCCAATACAATTAACAAAATAACAAGAATGGTTACCAGACGCTGAATCAATTTTTCCCCACCTCCTGAACTGTTTGCACCTTCGCCTGAGCTTCTGCAATTAAAGGCTTCGTTATTTCCTCTTCTTTCTCAATTCTCCCGTCCCGCAAATAGACAACGCGCCGGGCATGACGGGCAATTGTTTCTTCATGTGTCACCTGAATTATGGTTATCCCCCTCTCCCTGTTCAGGCGCTGGAAAATGGACATGATGACCTGCCCGGAAGCCGAATCCAAAGCACCTGTCGGCTCATCTGCCAGGATCACCGCCGGATCTCCTACCAATGCCCTGGCAATGGCTACCCTCTGCTGTTCCCCGCCTGACAACTGTGAAGGCAGGTGGTGCCTGCGCTCGTATAAACCTACTGCCTCCAGGGCGCGGCAAGATTTTTGCCGGCGCGTTTTTCTTCCTATGCCCCTGTAAATTAAAGGCAGCTCCACATTTGCCAGGGCATCCAGGTTGGGCAGCAGGTGAAAACTCTGAAAAACAAAGCCAATAAAGTGGTTGCGCAGTTCTGCCAGCTTGTTGTCGCTCATCTTTTCCACATGCTGTCCCGCCAGAATGTAGGTTCCGGAAGTCGGTCTGTCCAGGCAGCCGATAATGTTCAGCAGTGTCGATTTCCCCGATCCGGAAGGCCCCATAACAGAGATAAATTCCCCCTCTTCAGCCGTCAGACAAACATCCGTAAGGGCATTTATACGTATCTGGCCCATTTTGTATTGCCGTGCTACGTCCCGCAACTCCAGCAAAGGCAAATGCTCTTCCCCCTTTCATCCGGAATACTTCATCTTATTATTAGATGTATTTGCTGCTA
>DGEC01000106.1:0-3136 GCA_002385745.1 Firmicutes bacterium UBA3936 | reverse complement strand
TGTTTAAGTATTTTTAATCTTTTGCAAACTCTGAAGGCGGTGCATTTCCCCGGAATTACGCAGCATTGCAAATACTGCATTCTAAGCCATAATTCAGCATTCCGGTGCTTAACTCCTTTATAACTGAATACTATATATATTAATTTTTATTAATTTTATTAATTATTAAGCGGATTTGTTTTTCAGGACAGGCTGCGCAACAGTATTTCTCCCAGAGCCCGGTAGCAGGATTTTCCTTGCTCGTGTGTAACTATATTACAGGTGATTGACAACCTGAAAAGGCGCTGAAAGCAGCGCACGGAGGCAGAAAGATGGCGGTTAAAAGCAGGTTTAATCCTACCTTTTCATACATTTTGTTTATCCTTATTCTTCTTCCGCTCTTCTTTTCCGGACCGGCTTTGGGACAGCAAAAAGTTCCGGGAAACGTTGAAGAAAAACTCGGCCGGTTGACTGCTGAAGAAAAAAGGGTACTGGAAGAACTGTTTGCCCTGGCCCAATCCGCTGCCGAAATGGAAAAGGAAGAAACCGGTCTCATGATAGGCATTGAGACCTTAAAACAGGACATTGCCGGCGTACAAAAAGCAATTGCCGCTGAAGAAAAAAAGTATGAACAAAACCAAAAAGCCCTGCAGCATGTGCTAAAAAGTTACCAGAGAATGGGCCCGTCGTCCTTCCTTGAGAGTTTGCTCGGCTCCGGCAGCCTCGGAGAATTCCTCCGCAAGTTAACTACGCTGCGGGACCTGGCGCGGAATACCGGCGATTTGCTGGACTCGCTCCAGGAAAGCAAGGATCTGCTTGCCGCTCAAAAGGCAGAGCTAGACTTTAAGCTTGCCTCCCTGCAGGAAAGCCGGGAGAGCCTTGCGGAATCAATCCGCAAAACGGCCGCGGCAAAAGAAGAACTGGAAGAATACCTGGCATCGCTCTCAGATGAGAGAGAATTTTATGAAGGCCGGCTGGCCAGTATGCAGCAGGCATGGTCTGAACTGACGCAATTTTTCCCGGAGGTATCAAGGAAATTTTCGCAGATTATAAAGGAAGCCGAACTGCCGGCAGACGCCTTGGAAATAAAGTTGACTTCTTCCGGCATAAAAGCCGCAATTTCAGCTGAAACAATAAACAAAATCATAGCGGACCACGGTTTGGATGAAATGGTGTGCAAGTTTTATCCAGAAAGGGTTGACATTATAGCAGCCCAAAAGGAGCTTATCCTGAAAGGCACATTCGTCCTGGAAAACAAGGTCCTCAAGTTTGCGGCTAAGGAAGGTACTTTTTACGGGATGGCACTAACCCCGGGCAATCTCGAGGAATTATTTGCCCAAGAGGAACTGGCGCTGGATCTTCAGAACTTCCTGGAGAACTATACTGTCCGCTCCCTCGAGATTTCCGATAATAAGTTGGAACTGCTGGTTGTCCCGGAGTTTTAGCAAGTAAAAAGAGCAGGAGGAGCAAAAAAGATGATTGAAGCAAAAAATGTCTCCTTGCAGTACGCCGACGGCACCCTGGCCTTGCATAGTATCAGCCTGTCCGTCAAGGCCGGTGAACTTGTCTATATCACCGGACCCAGCGGCTCCGGCAAAACCAGTTTTTTGAAACTTATTATGGTTATGGAATTTCCCACATCGGGCAGCTTAAAGATCCTGGGCCAAACTTATGCCAGGGGCCAGACAGGCAGAATACGGCAGCTGCGCAGGTCACTGGGGCCGGTCTTTCAGGATTTTAAGCTTGTAAAAGGCAGGTCGGCACTGGAAAATATTATGCTCGGCATGAGGTTTCTGGGGCTTTCATACTCCGAAATCAAAAAAAAGTCTCAAGAAGCCCTCGCCAGGGTCGGCCTGGAGCATAAAGCGAATACTCCGGTAGAAAACATGTCCTGGGGAGAGAATCAAAGGATCTCAATCGCACGGGCAATTGCCAGAAAACCGGCGATTATCCTGGCCGATGAACCCACAGGAAACCTGGACAAGGAAAATGCCATAAAAATACTGGACTTGCTGTCCTCCTGCAAAGACAGCAATACTGCCGTTATTATTACCACGCATGCCACACATTTGATTCCCCAAAACCAAAGCAGAATAATCCGTTTAAACAGCGGGGTAATGGAGGAGGCTTAAATGAAATACCTGCTCGGAAATACCAGTTACTTTTTTAAAGAAGCGCGGTTAACCATCCGCATGAGCCTGTTCTCCAATCTTATATCGCTTGTCAGTATGGCTCTGATATTCTTTATCCTGGCCATGGTCCTGGCAGGCCGGCAGGCCGGCAATCATATCATTAAAGCAATCGAAGGCGAAGCGGAGATAAGTGTATACTATACGGAAGGGCTCTCCGACAGCGCTGTCCTGCAGCTGGCAGGTGAAATTATGGGGATTGACGGTGTCAAAAGCGTACAGCTTGTTGATGAAAATGAAGCCTACGCCAGAATGGAAGAAGTACTGGGAAAGGAAGCCCGGGTTCTGGAGTATTTTGCTGATAATCCTTTCAGCCCCTTTATTGAAATAAGAATTAACCTGGACAAAACAGATCAGATCCTGCAGGAAATACAAACTTTGCAGGAGATCGAGTACATACGCGACAACAGGGAAGTCCTGGGCCGCTTGCGCGACCTGGCAGGAATAATAAGATTAGTAGGCTTCTTTATTATCTCTGCCGTGGGAGTTACAACACTGATTATCATCTCGCACATCATCAGACTGGGAATTGACAATAATCGGGAACAGATAAAAACCCTGATACTGCTCGGCGCACCGGACAGCTTCATTGCCTGGCCCTTTGTGCTTGCCGGCCTTTTGTTAAGCGTGGGCGGCGCCGTGCTGGCTTCCGCACTTTCGGCATACGCTCTGAGTTACATTTACGGACGGGTTGCAAGTCCCCTCCCCTTTATTCCCCTGCCGCCGCTTAATACCCTGATACTAAATATTGTCCTAACGATAATATGCCTGGGTGCAGTTCTCGGGCTGGCAGGCAGCGTCATCGGCCTCCAGACGGCTGCGAGCAGCAATTAGCCGCACCCTCTTTCCGGGTGCGTTTTTTCTTCCTCTCCCCTCGTTTTATGCCGGATGGTATACTTGTACCGCAGGCGGTGAAAGGAGAACCATGCCTATGAAAGCCGCAAGGAAAGAATATATCAAGATTACAC
>DGEC01000075.1 GCA_002385745.1 Firmicutes bacterium UBA3936 | reverse complement strand
TGTCCTTGAGCATCCGCCATGTGAAGAAGACGGCAAGGACCAGTGGGGAACGGAATGGGGCTGGGTTAAATATGCTCCAAGGGGACGCATTATGGCAGGGGCAATTATGAACCCCAACCCCGAAATGGCCAAAGCTGCAAAGGTTGAACTTTATCATTATTCATCCGCTTACTATGCTATAATTCGCAACGGATGATTACGGCAGGCAGGTGTTTTCTTCTTGAGCACAAAAAACAATCTTTGGACAAGAACCTTTACGCTTCTGTTTCTGACAAACATTTTAATGTGGTCGGGCTTTTCCCTGTTATACTCAACAATGCCTTTATACGCGGAAGATATCGGCTCTCCCCAGTCGCTGATCGGGCTGATTATGGGTGTCTATCCATTGTTTGCCCTGCTTGCCAGGCCATATGCCGGGTATATATATGACGTCGCAGGCAGAAAAAAAGTTTTCCTTTTATCCATGCTGTTGATTACCGTTGCCACTTTCGGCAATATCATAGCCACCACCGTTTTGGCTTTAATAATTGCCAGAATGCTGCAGGGATTCTTTTTCGGCATTGCTACGACGGGAGCCGGTACAATTGTGGCTGATATTGTACCGGCAGACAGAAGGGGCGAAGGAGTAGGCTATGCCGGTTTGGGGAACACCTTTTCCCTGGCCGTAGGGCCTATAATCGGTCTCTGGGTAATGAACAAAGCAGGATACGCAGCCCTGTTCATCACTTCAGGAACTCTCGTTGCCCTTGCCTTTGTATTGTCTCTCTTTATTTCCTACCCGCAGATCAAACTGGAAAGAAAAAAAATAACTCTGGATAACATCATTGAAAAACGTGTCCTCTCAGTAGCAGTAATTACTGTCATCTATAGCAGCCTGACCGGCGTGCTGCTGACTTATGTAATTTTGTTCAGCGAAGAAATCGGAATTGCCAACGGCGCCATCTACTTTATGCTCAATGCCGCAGGGGTTGCCGTGTCCCGGCTTTTTGCCGGCAGAATTATGGATAAAAACGGCCCGCGCCATGTTTTCCTTGCCGGGATAATTGTTACAATACTTGGTCTTCTCCTTTTGGCCGCCAGCAAGGAAATTATCCTTTACAGTACAGCCTCTTTCATCCTTGGTTTGGGAAGCGGCATTGTTATGCCCACGCTGCAGGCCATGGTAATCAATATGGTGCCCGCTGACCGGCGCAGCGCAGCAACTGCTACCCACCTTACCTTTGTTGACATCGGGATCAGCGGCGGTTCCATTGTTATCGGCCTGTTTACCGCTTTTACTTCCCTTGCCGCAATGTTTCTTTTCTGTGCTGTAATGCTCGTCATTCCCCTCCTGCTGTTTAATCTTCATGCCTATAAAGATTATGAGGCCAAAACGGCCGAAGTAAAGGATATGCAGGAACCGACGGTTACCGGATAATCTGCAAGCGATGCCCCTGAGCGGCAAGCAAATGTCAGTTTAGCAGTACCGTTCAAAAGGGACGTTATCCCTGAGCGATAACGTCCCTTTTCGTCTGCTTGTAAGCGCCATAATTAACGGTATTTTCATCAGCTTTCCTGCACACATTAAAACATGGCTAAAGTGGTCAGGACTGTTTTTTTATTCTAATACTGTATTCACCGCCGGTTTCCTTAATTTCAACAACCGTCCAGCCGTTGGACTCAGCTGCCCGGCTGACATTTTCCTTGGCCGTATCGGTATCCACCAGAACTTCCAATTCACCGCCGGTGCTCTTTTTCATCTCGGTAATTGCCATCATTACCGGCTGGGGACAGGACAATCCCCTGGCATCAACAACTTTTCCCATTTTTATCCTCCCCCGTCAATATTGTTTTTATAACGCTTTTTCGCGCATGGTAAACCCGATAAACAGGCAGACAACGAGGCCGATTATCAGGGCTGTTATTCCACCGGAGGTTACTCCTGCAGGAGAACTGGCCAAAGAAAAATTATGGGCAAAGGCAGCGCCGGTAAGCATACCCAGAACAAAAACGGCAGCATCCCCGTCACCTTCACCGGACAGGAAGAGCTGACGGCCCGGGCAACCGCCTGCCAAAGCAAAGGCCAGCCCGGCCAACACCATGCCGCCAAAATTCCAAATTTGCATCGTATGGGCAACCGGCTGTCCTTCAAAGCCCGGATTAAACTGTCCAAGGATAAGGTTTGTTGCAAAGGCTGCCACTGCCAGGGCAACTATACCGGAAAAAAGGTGCACATGTTTGAACAGAATCAAATCCCGCAGCGCACCCATGGTGCAAAAACGGCTGCGCTGGGCGATAAAGCCTATAATAACAGCTATTACTAAAGAAACAAGCAGCGGGGCATGCATTGACCCGGGACCTTCCTCGCTAAAAAATAAAGAACCGGATTTAAAAAGCACAAGCACCAACAGGCCGGCCATCATCAAAGGGAAAATCCAGCCGGCAGCCGTGTAGGTTTTTTGGGTACGTCCCAGGCTGTAACCGTTCTTGAGAAACAGAACTCCTATCCACACGCCAAAGGCCAGTCCCAGCAGACCAAAGATAGCATTCCAGTCGCCGCCGGCCAGGCGGAGCAGTGCGCGCCAGGGACAGCCGAGAAAAATAAGGGCGCCAATCATGGCAAAAAAGCCCAGCACAAACCTGACAATAGGCGCAGAACCGGCCCGGGGTCTGAATTCCTTAAAGGCATAGGCGGCAATAAGTGAACCTATGACAAAACCAATAATTTCAGGCCGTACATACTGGACAATTGCCGCCCTGTGAAGACCCAGCCCACCGGCTGTATCCCGGATAAAACAGGCCACGCAAATGCCCATATTCCCCGGGTTGCCCAGCTTTTGCAATAATGCAGCTAAAACACCGATAATAATACCAACAAGAACAATCCCCTTCCGGGTAGAAAGGAAATTCCTCATTCATCAGCTCCCCTTTTATGTTACTTGCAACAGCTACATTTATCTTAAGTTTACCGCAAAAAAATGTACAATAGGAAATATCAATTACTTTGGCCTTGGTTATTGTTAATCCTGATACAACAATGCCTTCCCCTTCCAAAGGCTTCCGGATGAAAAAACCGGCGTTATTTTTGCTAACGCCGGTTTCCTTGTTTTATTTTCTTTTAAATATATGCGGCGGCCTTGAAAGCCGACTTGACAGCGGTGGCAATATCTCCGACTTCCGCCGCATCACCGACAACGAAGACCTCCGTTTCCGGCGCACTGCGCCGCAGGGCAAAAGCCACATCTTCTCTGGAAGTCATGCCCAAAGCCAAAAGCACCGTATCGGCGGGGAATTCAATTCTGCCTGAAAGATTCATATTGCTGCAAATGACGCTCTTGTCGGTTACTTCCTCAAGCTTGCAGTTTAAATGTACCGGAATCTGAAGCCCTTCTATAAGGTTCATATACTCCATGTAAAGAGCCCGGGAAGCAGCCATGAGCGCGTTTAATTCCGGTGCCATTTCTATTACAGTCACGTCTTTGCCTTTTTGCTTCAGATTAATGGCACATTCAATGCCAACTGCACCGGCTCCGACGATAACAGTCTTTTCCCCGACTTCAATCTCGCCCAAATCAGCTTTCGGTGCCCAATGAACATGGGGCTTATCGATACCGGGCAGTTTGGGGATAACCGGTTCTGCGCCGACGGCAATGATCAGGGCGTCATAATTCTCCTTATCAAGCATTTCCTTTGTCGCTTCTGTATTGAGCAGAATGCGGGCGGGGGCTTTTTCGGCCTGACGAACAAGATAAGCCAGATAATCCTTCATATCAATTTTAAAGGAAGGAGCGGCGGCGGCAACTACATTCCCGCCAAGGCGGCCGCTTTTTTCGTAAAGCGTCACATCATGCCCGCGCTCGCAAAGCGTCAGCATCGCCTGAATGCCTGCAGGTCCACCGCCGACAACGGCCACTCTTTTCTTGACTTCCGCCTTTTTAACTTTGTGGCCGGGAAATTCAACTTCATCGCCCAGATAGGGATTAACGGCACAATTGATGACAGCCGGAACCAGCAGGCGGGCACCGCAGTATTGGCAGCGGAGGCAGGGACGATGATCTTCTTCCCGCCCCAGGGCATACTTGCGGGGCATATACGGATCGGCCAGCAGCGGGCGGCACATGGAAACAAAGTCAGCTTTACCTTCCGCCAGAATCCTTTCAGCCGCATCAATACTCATTATTGAACCGACCGTATTGATCAACAGGTTGGGGAATGCCTTTTTAATGGCAGCGGCATAATGGACATTAAATTCCCTTTCCATCATGTAATTTTGCCACCAGTAGCGCATGTATTCAGGAATCCCGTGCAGCCCTGCCGAAACATGCAAGATATCAATTTTCTCCTGAATCAGTTCAATAAATTTCAGGGTTTCTTCAAAATGCATCCCGTCAGGATGAATTTCATCCGCAGAAATCCGGTATTCAATTACAAAGTCTTCACCGCAAAGTTCGCGGACTCTGTCCAAAACCTCAATGGCAAAGCGTGCCCTGTTTTCCAGGGAGCCCCCGTACTCATCCGTACGCCTGTTGTAAAGGGGACTGGCAAATTGCGAAATCAAGTTTCCGTGACCGCCGTGAATCATGCACATTTTAAAACCGGCCCGCTTGCAGCGGTAAGCAGCCATGGCATACTTTTCAATGGTTTCCTTGATTTTGTAATAATCCATAGGCTCTGTAGGAACAGGCTTTCTGCCCGCCTCTTTGGCACGAATGATTTCAACAGGGGGAATCAGCGGTGAGGGAGCAATGGCGGGTCTTCCCGTTTTATCATAGTGAGAATCCAAACCGTTATGGTTAATTTCAAGTGAAGGCTGCGCCCCGTAACCCTGGCACATTTCAACAAAACGAGTCAGCGGCAAAATGCAGTCATCGCTGCTGAGATCCAGCTGGCGCTCTTCGTCATTTGCCTCCTTGATATCAATGACACTGTTCCCGACATCAATAATTGCAGCACCGCCCTCTGCAAAGGGCCTGAAAAATTCAACAAATTCAGGCGTTACCTTCCCGTCCTTGCTGGCAAGGTTGGGAGAAGGAGGTGCAAATTCAATCCGGTTTTTAAAAACTACGCCTCTGACTTTAATTGGTTCAAATACATGCTTGTAGGCTGATCCCATATAAATCTTCCTTTCTTAATTGATGATTAAATTAGTTGCATTTTTTCTGCGGGATAAAGCCCTGGTAGAATAAAAATATTCTCCATTTGTCTGTCAATACCTTTTTTGCATTGCAGGCAGCGCGGCGTAAAAAAACACCGTTTGCTACACGGTGTTTTTTGACTTGCAAATTACCTGGAAACCGGGGAACCAGTGAACAGGCATCATACCCCGGCCATTTGCCTTGCTCTTTGCTTAACCCTGCCCAGTTCCACATTGTCCCTCCTGCGGTCCTGCAGTGACTTAATGGGGTTCGGGCTGTCCTCATAACGGTAATCAATACCTTTCATCTTCTGATGCTCCGCAATAACCCTGTGGCTGGGGACGGAATTGACATTATGGTTTACTGTGCCCTGATACCAGAAGAAAGTATGATTATCCGGCAGGTCGTTGACGTTCCAGACAACTTCCCCGTTGCCCGTATTCTCAACTGTTTCGGCAAGCACCTTGCGCAGGTAATCCTTTGTATTATGGAATTTGAGCAGCTTAGGGAAAGTTCCGTTGCCTACCACCTGCTGCCAGTCTTTGTTTTCATGCTGAGCAAGCAGGTCTTTAGCCCTATGCAACTGGGCAATTTCCTGCTCAAGGTGCATTTGCCAAATCGATTTAATTTGCGGGTCCACTTCATCCAGATAGAAGGAATAATAGAGATAGCATTCGTTATACTTGTGCAACAGGAGTGCTTCCAGCCAGGTACAGCTTGGATCAATTAAAGCGCCGTATTGAGTTACATGAACTTCTTCTACCATGGCAATTTCCTGGTAAAGCTGCCGCCCCAGGTCGTTGTAATATGTAGGTCCTATGTTCATATAAAAATTCATTGTTTGCTGCTCTGCGGCTGTAATGGTTAAAATATTAAGCTTTGTACGAATATCGGCATTGCGGAAATTAATATACCCCCTGACGGTATCACTCGGATGCCGGTGGTGTGATATTGTCGGGCGTGCCGGCATAATTTCCACATATTCCTTTACCAGTTTCTGCGCAGGAATATTTTTATCCAGATCCATTAAATTGGCGTAGCGGTACAAGTGGTCAAAATCCTCCAGCAGGGCAAGGTCCAGAGTTTCCTTGACATAGAAATTCGGCTCATTTTGCGCAAGCCAGGCTGTTAAATCAACTGCCACATGCTCATAACCAATGGTGGTTTCCAGCGGTGTTTCACCAATGGGCGGCAGCCAGTTAATCCGTTTCTGCTGCAGCTGGTCGATGCGGCGGATAAAGGCTATATCGCGCCGCAGTTCATTGTCCGTACAGTGGCGGTGAAACTGGTGAGAAAACAGTACAGATTCAATTTCAATGCCATTCATAAGGATGATGCGTACTTTTGTGTAGGGATCCGCCGTATGCTTGTCATATGTTTTTGAATATAAGGAATCCCAGTTACCAATGGCATCTCCAAGCAGTATCGGCTTTTGTTCAAAAGGGTTAAACATAGGCAGTCTCCTTTCATTATTTATCTTTTTCATTATTCCAAGTTTCACAAAGTCTATGCAAAAATTACTAGAAAAAAGCAAACGGTAAAAACACCGTTTGCCCAGACTGTAGACAAAGTCACTG
>DGEC01000069.1 GCA_002385745.1 Firmicutes bacterium UBA3936 | reverse complement strand
AATAAAACTTGCAATTAACCATTTATGGGCAAGCATGGGAAAAGTATTGACAGAACAAGCAGTTTAGACATACAATTAAATTGTTAGTTTTCTAACTATATGTATTTTTTGCCTGGAATGTAAAAACAAGCAGGGGGCTTTGAATTGGTATCAACAAAACAACTGGAAGAGGGAAAAATAACAAGCTTGATCATGCGCTTTTCCGGACCGGCCATTGTGGGTATGATGGTTACCTCTATCTACAATGTGGTCGACCGTATTTATATCGGCCAGGGAGTGGGCACCTTGGCGCTGGCCGGCGTTACCGTCGGTTTTCCGGTAATGCTTTTGATTATGGCCTTAACTTCTCTTGTCGGAGTGGGAGCTACATCCCTTATTTCCATTCGTCTCGGAGAGAAAAAAAAGGACGAAGCCGAGCGCATTATGGGGAACGCCCTGGTTTTGCTGGTGATTCTTGCTGTTGTCATTTCCGTGCTCGGTCTTGTTTTCCTTGATTTTTTGCTTCTCAATTTCGGGGCCACGGAGCAGACCCTGCCTTATGCCCGCGAATACATGCGCATTATTTTTGCCGGCATTATTTTTCAGGTTATAAGCCTGGGTGTCAACAACTTTATCAGAGCTGAAGGAAACCCCAAAACAGCCATGATTACTATGGTTATTGGGGCAATAATCAATGTGGTGCTTGATCCTGTATTTATTTTCGGCTTTAATATGGGGGTTGGCGGGGCGGCCCTGGTAACTGTCTTCTCCCAGGCGGTTTCAACTTTCTGGGTATTGCATTATTTTTTCAGAGACAACAGCCTGCTGAAATTTCGCCGGAAAAACTTAAGACTGCGCCTGTACTGGGTGTTGAATATTGTCTCCGTAGGCCTGCCGGCCTTTTTTAAACAGATTTCCACCAGCCTGTCCGTTGTAATACTGAACAATGTTTTACTAAAATATGGCGGAGATCTGGCTATCTCAGCCTTCGGCGTTTCCCACAGTGTTTCCACTTTGCTGATGATGCCCATCTTCGGCATCAGCCAGGGCATCCAGCCCATAATTGGCTACAATTACGGTGCCAAACAGTTTGAGCGGGTAAAAAAGACACTCTACTACGGAATAGCCATGGCAACCGTTATCTGCCTTGCAGGCTTTGCCGGCATCAGCCTGTTTGCAAAACAGCTGGTTCTTATTTTCAACAGTAGCCCGGAACTGTTAGTCATGGGCTCAAAGGCACTGCGCATCAACCATGCAATGCTGCCAATCCTGGGCTTTACCATTATTGGCTCAAACTATTTTCAGGCTGTTGGCAAACCGCGCCAGGCCGTTGTTCTGAACCTGGCCCGTCAGGTTTTGCTGCTGATACCCCTGTACTTTATCCTCTCGCACTTTTTTATGCTGGATGGCGTCTGGGCTGCCAAACCAGCGGCTGACGGGGTTACCGCCCTGCTGACAGCGGGTGCCGTTTTCCTGGAAGTACGCTGCTTTAACCAAACAAAGGCGGAGGCCGATAGCAGGCACCAAAGGGAGCAGGCAAAAGCCTGTGCAGGAAATTAAGTATTAACCCGCCGCCCACAGGGCGGCGGGTTAATAGCTTCTTTAATGAATGGTATTATCAGGCCGGAAGATTCTCTGCAGCCTGTAGATTTAGCCTTTTTTGATTGATTTCTTCTATGCAGCTGCTGCAGATATTTTTGCCCTGATGGCTGATAATATTTTCGGCGCTATGGCAGAAAATGCAAGCCGGTTCATATTTCCTCAGAATAATGTTTTCCCTGTCAACGAAAATTTCAAGGCCGTCCTTAATATTTATCCCCAGCATTCTTCTCAATTCTACGGGGATAACGACACGGCCCAGTTCATCCACTTTGCGGACGATTCCCGTAGCCTTCATATTCTCACCCCACATTTATTCTTATTCTTTGTCTTTACATTAACATAACATTGTCGGAAGAAAAATACAAGGGATAAAGAGGAATAACAACTATTAAAAACAAATAATGTAATAAAATGCTATATCTTTGCAGGGGGGACAATAAATTTATTGTTACGGGTTCAAAACTTGGCAATTTTAGCCTATAATAAGAGTTACAACATTTGTGTAAGTAAATGGGGGGGCGAAAATATGGCCGTTCAAATTCTCACGGACAGCGCGGGAGACTTGCCGGATAGTTTGACAAGGAGCCATGGTATTGATGTAATACCTATCCACGTATATGATAACGATGCGGAGTATCTTGACGGCAAAACCTTGGATTCAATAACCATGCTGCGTCAGATGCGGCAGGGAAAAGTATTTAAAACAGCGCAGGCCGATCCGACAGCTTTTAAAGAACTGTTCCTGCAATATGCCAAACGCGGCGACAGTTGTCTTTATGTCGGCTTCAGTTCCGGTTTGTCGGCCACACTTCAATCCGCCCGGCTTGCCAAGTCAGAGGTTCAGGAAACACACCCGGAATTTGAAGTTGAAATTGTCGATACAAAATGTGCATCACTTGGACAAGGTCTTGTCGTATTGGAGGCCGCACGTCTTATCGCCGGGGGGCTTGATCTGCGCCAGGCTGCGGAAAAAGCGGAATCTTATGCCCGGCGCATGGAACACATTTTTACGGTGGATGATTTGGAATACCTGTATCGCGGAGGCAGGGTCAGCAGGGCATCGGCAGTTGTCGGGGGAATATTAAATATTAAGCCCATTTTGGAGGTTAGGGACGGTAAACTTGTTCCCTTTGAGAAAGTGCGGGGCAAAAATAGAGTTTTCCGGCGGATGGTAGAAATTATGGGTGAACGGGGCCGGGATCTGGCCTCCCAGACTATCGGTATCAGTCACGGAGACGATCTGGAAAGCGCTCACAAATTGAGAGACCTGATTGCTGAAACCTATGGCTGCCGGGAATTTATTATCAACCCCATTGGCTGTGCAATAGGCGCCCATTCCGGTCCCGGCACTCTGGCACTGTTCTTTTTGAATGCATTATGATCCCTTCTCCTCTGCGGGATAATAAGACAATAAGATTTAATGACGGTCAGCAGTCTGCTGCAGAAAAAACAAGGGAGTGAAAATATATGTTGGAAAAAGCACTCAGCGGAATTAAAGAGACTCTGGCTTACGAAGGGTATGATCTTTTGGCTGCGGAAAGAGAGGGAGGAGTTATTGATGTTATGATCATAGCAGGACCGGATGCCTGTGAAGAATGTCTTGTTCCAACACCGGTCCTGAGGGAAATGATTGCCAGTGAGCTAAAGGAAAACGGAATAAAGTTTAAGACGATAAACCTGACAATACCGCCACACATCATGAACCAGTAAACGCTTCGGCTTTATTCTTTGAAAAACCGCGCATCCTTTCTGCGCGGTTTTTTGTAAGAAATTTTTATTCAATTTATTTTGCAGTTGTCATG
The DNA here is from genome assembly GCA_002385745.1 of Firmicutes bacterium UBA3936. Classification (GTDB taxonomy): domain Bacteria; phylum Bacillota; class Dethiobacteria; order Dethiobacterales; family Dethiobacteraceae; genus DTU027. Next base: position 4,049 of record DGEC01000069.1, on the reverse strand, counting down.
CCGTTAGTGTCCCTTAATCCAATCCACCAGATCATTTATTACCGCATCGCTCACGTTGCCCGGTGTTTCATATTCTGCAGGCAGGGACATGCCTGTGCCGGCAATAAAGAGATGATTGAGAGCGGGGTAGCTTTTGAATGTTGCGTGGGGCAAACCGCCCAGAGCTTCCTGCCAGAGACTGAAATCTTCCATTGTAACCTGGTAGTCGCGTTCCCCCTGCAAAAACAACATGGGTACCTTTAATTTTTTTGCTGTCTCAACGGGATTGTAAGCGCGCAGGTCCAGCCAGTAGGAAGCGGGAATGCCCAAGAGTTCTGTTGCCGGGGTGGCGGCGGAAAGCCCGGGATCTTTGATATTATTGACCTGCTGTTCGATGAGCTCGATCTGCTCTTCTTCATCTGCAGTGATATTCCCGTCTGCTTCTGCCAGGTACCTCGTCTGTTCCAGTATAAGGTCTTCCAGGGGCCGGGCTGTGCCGGCCAGAATGAGCAGGCCGGCAATTTTGTCATTGGCGGCGGCAATCCGCGGGGCAAGGGTGCCCCCCAGGCTGTGGCCTGCGACAAAAATCTTTTCCGGGTCGATGATTTCTCTTTCCTGCAGCAGTTCAAAGGCTGCCAAAACATCGTCAATTACCTCTTCATTTACTGTCAGGGACGGCAGGGAGGCCATTTTCTGCCGGTGGGCCAGGGTTCGCTTTTCATAGCGCAGGACGGCAATGCCCTGGTTTGCCAGCCCCCAGGCAATATCCTTGAAAGGTTTGTTGGGGCCGATAGTTTCATCACGGTCATTTGGACCGGAACCGTGGACCAAAATTACTGCCGGGAAAGGCCCGTCTCCGCTTGGAACGGTTAATGTTCCCGGAAGAGCCCACTCGCCTTTGCCCACGGTAATTTCTTCTTCCGTAAAGTCGGCAGGCTGCCCGTAGGCGGGCGGTGTATAATCTGTCCGGCCGTCGTCTTCTGCTGCAGAGTAGTCGGAGGGTGCAAAAAACAAGCCGGCAATACGGTTGTCGCTGTCAAAAGTTATCCGAATATCAATATAAGCCTGTTCAAACTGTGCCGTGACAATTATAATTTCATAGCCGCCGGTCTCTTCGCTCTTCTTTGCTACTTCCTGCCGGAAGTTCCCCGCCTGCTGCAGCAGCGACTCCCAGGCAGTCTGCAGCTGTTTTGCAGGCAGCTGGTTTTTCATAGTACTGTCAAAGTAGCTGACCGCCGTATCGTAGTCACCGGCTTGCAGAAGGGCGACAAACCGGCTTGCCACCTCAGGCGGTTCCCCTTCCGGAGGAGGGGTCTTGTCAGTATTGCCCTTTGAACAGGCTGCAAGCAGCAGGGTAAAAACAAGCAGGAGGACAAAAATATACTTGGATTTCAACATACAGCAACACCCTTTCACATTGCTTTTAAACTATCTTTCTGTACCCGGCAGCCTATTCCTGCAGGTTTAAAAAACAGCGCCCCAAAAATGGAAGCCAAAATGTGCCCCTGCTTTGCAAAGTGGAAATTCCCCGGTTTATGTTTGCTCTGATCGTTGTAAAGGAATAGGCAGCCGGGCGGTGAAATATATAGTAAGATAAAATACCCGGAGGTTAGTATCTTGGTGCGTGACAGGGAACCGCTGGCAGAAGCAAAAAAAGTTCTGAAAAATACATTTGGTTTTCAGTCATTTCGCGGCGGCCAGGGCAAAGTGATTGAGAGCCTGTTAGGCGGCAGCGATACCCTGGCTATTATGCCCACCGGCTCTGGAAAGTCGCTGTGCTATCAGGTGCCGGCTCTTTTGTTTGCAGGAGTAACCCTGGTCATTTCCCCGCTGGTTTCTCTGATGAAAGACCAGGTTGACGACTTAAACGAACTTGGCATCAGCGCCACCTTTATTAACAGTACCCTGGCGGCAAAAGAGATGAGGCGCCGCCTTGAGGAAACTGCAAAAGGAACCTACAGATTGGTTTATGTGGCACCCGAACGGCTGGAGTCGGAGGGTTTTCTACCCCTTGCCCAAAGCATAAAAACAGCCTTTATTGCCGTAGACGAAGCGCACTGTGTTTCCCGGTGGGGGCATGACTTTCGGCCGAGTTACCGGAGAATTGCCGCTTTCCTCAAAGAGCTGCCGGAACGCCCTGTTGTCGGAGCCTTTACGGCAACCGCCACTCCGGAAGTAAAGGCAGATATTATTAATCTTCTCGGCCTCAAGGCACCGAGGATAATTGTAACCGGCTATGACAGGCCAAACTTGTATTTTTCCGTGCTGAGGGGAGTAAGCAAAGAAGATTATATTTTGCAATACCTGGCTGCCAAAAGGGAAAATCCCGGCATTATATATACCTCAACGCGCAAGGAAACGGATAAGCTTGCCGGCTATTTGCAAAAACACGGGCTGAAATGCGCAAAATACCATGCAGGCATGCGGAACGCGGAACGGGAAAAAAACCAGGAAGCCTTCCTGCGGGATGATGTTACGGTTATGGTTGCCACCAATGCCTTTGGCATGGGGATAGACAAGTCAAATGTCCGCTTTGTCATTCATTACAGCATTCCTGGGAATATAGAAGCATATTACCAGGAAGCAGGCCGGGCCGGACGCGACGGGGAGCCGGGAGAATGCATTGTGCTCTATCACCCCAAAGATGTTTTAATGCAGCGCTATTTAATTGAAAAATCCGTCTACTCGCCAAAGCGCAAGAAAAACGAACTTAACAAGCTGCAGGCTCTGGTTAATTACTGCCATACGGCAAAATGCCTCCGCAAGGAACTGCTTGCCTATTTCGGCGAAGAGGATACGCCCGAAAACTGCGGCAACTGCGGCAACTGCCGGGACGAGGGGGAGACGGTCGATGTTACCCTGGATGCCCAGAAAGTGCTGTCCTGCGCCTATCGCCTGAAAGGACGGTTTGGAGCCGCCATGCTTGCCCGGGTGCTGAAGGGCGCGCAAAACAAAAGGATCAGGCAGCTGAAGCTGGACAGGTTGAGCACTTACGGGCTGCTTGCGGACAGAAGCATAGAAGAGATCCGGGATTTTATAGGGTTTTTAACGGCAGAGGGCTATTTGCACCTGACAGAAGGCTCTTATCCCCTGGTCAAGCTGGGCAGGAAGGCGGCGGCGGTTATTAAGGGCCGGGAAAAAGTAATGCGCAGGCTAACACAACTGCAGGACACTGCGGAAGAGGACCTTTTTTCAGTGCTGCGGCGTCTGCGCAAGCAGGTTGCCGACCGGGAAAACAGGCCTCCCTATATGGTTTTTTCCGATGCCACACTGCGGGAAATGTCTGAAAAGTGTCCGGAAGATGACCGGGCCTTTCGCCGCATAACCGGTGTCGGAGAAAAGAAAGCAAAAAAATACGGGCCGGAGTTTCTTGCGGCGATAAAAAAATACCGGGCGGCAGGGGCTGCCGGTCCCGCTGATGATGAAGAAAGATGATGCGGAAAGTCCTGCAGGAAAAACGGTTGCAGCCGCGAACTTTAAAAGAACGAGAATTTTCTGCAATGAGTAGGGAAAATTATTAAATAAAGGCAAAATCAGGGAAGAAGGGAGGGCGCGCAAAAATGAGCGGGTACTACTATAATGAAGAGCTGGCGGTGGTTTACAAAGTCGGTCCGGTTGCCGCATCCCTGGTTAAGGACAAAAATGAAAATGGGCAGGAAGTAATACTGGTGCACACAACAATCAAGATGACGAACTTTAAGCGCGAAAAAATACGCCGGACAATCTCGGAAGTCTACTCAACGGCCGATTATGATGAAGAAACGGCTAAAAAGGACTTCATTGACCGTATACTGCCCAGGGTTCTGGGTAAAGCGGCCGCTATCAGCGAGAAAGAATACAAGTCTCTGGAAAAAAGACTTGAACCTGCATAAAACCGGTACCTGATCTTGGTCAGGTTTTATTATTACCAGATACATTTCCGGGGGATTCCTTCTTCCGTTTCTCTTTTTGTTTCTCCTCCCATTAATACTTCTGCCGGAGGTAGATTATGAAAGTCATTATAATCGGCGCAGGAAAAGTTGGGAGCCAGCTTGTAGAAACTCTCCTGAATGACAAGCATGATGTTACCG
>DGEC01000078.1:6298-6772 GCA_002385745.1 Firmicutes bacterium UBA3936 | reverse complement strand
AGATGTGTATAAGAGACAGCAGCCACTTCATGCACCTCAATTCTTAAGCCGCGGATCAAGGGCGTCCCGCAGCCCGTCCCCAAGCAGGTTAAAGGCAAGAACGGTAATCATTATACAAATTCCCGGGTACAGGGCAAGCGTTCCGTGAGCCCTCATGTAGTTTCTCGCGTCTGATATCATCGCGCCCCACTCCGCCATAGGGGGCTGGACGCCAAGTCCGATGAAGCTGAGTCCTGCGCCGGCCATAACCGAACCCCCAATACTCATCGTCAGGGAAACTATTGTCGGCGCTATGGCGTTTGGTATGATATGCTTGTAAATAATTCTTGCATTGCTTGCGTTAATTGACTTGGCCGCCTCAACATATTCCATCTCGCGCACCGTAAGAATCGACGCACGCATGAGACGGGCAAAGCCGGGCACCATACTGATACCAATTGCAATAACCGCGTTTCTTAGACTTGGTCCAAGCAC